>NZ_JBFROI010000014.1:0-193527 GCF_041471405.1 Vibrio sp. 10N.261.52.C11 | reverse complement strand
ATATTTAAATATGTAATAGAAGAAATACTATTTGTTTTATTCCTAGGCTCTGTTTATTATTAGGAAGATTATTTAGTTTACCTTGATGGAAAATATCATGTCTGAATTAACAAAAACTCTATTAAATATCCGCAGCCTTCGTGCGTTCTCACGTGAATTAACTCTTGAGCAACTTGAAGAAGCGCTAGACAAGCTGACTATTGTTGTACAAGAGCGTCAAGAGTCTGAAGCTGAAGAGCGTGCTGCTAAAGCAGAGCAAGAAGCTAAGCTTTCTGCTATTGCTGAACAAATTGCAAAAGACGGAATTGATGTTGCCGATCTTATTGCTGCACTTTCTGGTGAAGCAAAATCTAAAACAACAAAAGCTAAACGCGCTCCTCGCCCAGCGAAATACAAATACGTAGACGCAAACGGCGACGAGAAGACTTGGACAGGTCAAGGCCGTACGCCTTCAGCTATCCAAGAACAGCTAGATGCTGGTAAATCTCTAGAAGAGTTTGCTATCTAAACATTTAGTTTACTTAGTGAGTAATCAATTACACGCTAAGCGATAGAATTAATATTTAAGTCGACCCAAGTATTATTTACGACTTCAATATATTCAGAAACAAAAAAGGCTCCTTTCGGAGCCTTTTTTATATTTGTACTATCAGTATTAGAAACCAACTGATACTGATAGTACTACTGATTAAAGAAAGTAACTTATCTTTCCCAGTACGCTTCTTCTAGGCTATCTTCTCTTTCAGGAAGGCCACGAGATAAACGTGGAGAGTGTTGAACCAACACTTCATAGCTAGCACGGTTAGAATATTTACAAACTTGTGAGAACGAAGAGTACGTCAAGAATGAATGTTGGTGTTTACTTGAGTTTGGCACGTTTTCTTTGTGGTACTTATTAGCAGCCATATCATGTAATAAAGCTGATAACGCAGCATCACCTGCACCATTGGTATTTTTGATCTTTTCTGGTCCACCCATGTATGGCGCAATGTGCGAATACACTTTAGTTGGGTTTTCACATAAATCTTTATGCGCAGGACGGCTAAATTCAAAACGGTTGAATTCCGCAATTGAACCTGGAAGTAAAGGCAGTGACGTTTCACGCTTAGCTGCATCTTCTGTATAACCAGCCATAAATAGGCCAACAGGTCCCGCAGTACATAGAACAAGGTCTACCCAGTCTAGCGCTTTATCTGATGCAGCCAGTGGATCGCTTTCACCCGTTAACGCTTCAGCTTCGTCTTCATTCATTGCAACAACCGTTACGTGTTGCTCAAGGAAATCTTTCCAGAATTCTGGATCATCTTGAATAACGAACTTAGTACCTAGTGTAAGAACGACTGGCACATCGTATTTCTTCGCGTATTCGATCGCTTTCATTGTTGCTTCAGGCATCGGGTCGCCTGGCTTACAGCGAACTAAATAAGCCGTTAAAACTAAAGCAGAAGCACTTTTGAAGATTTTTTCAGGAATGCTTTCTGGTTTTAATTGGTTCATTTGTCCTTCGCTAATTGCGAAAGTACGTTCACCGTCTTCTGTAATTAATGCAAAGCAGCGACCAATTGCGCCATCTACCCCTTGTAAATGGTTCAGATCCATTCTGCTTGATGTATTACATAAATAGCGGTAACCGTAACTACCAATCTTAATATCTTGGCTCATTACACCAAGCAGTGTTGAACGGTCATCCGCCAATACTGAGTAATTGTGTAATGTGTTACCAATTGTGCCACCAGCGTATTCATTGGTAATCAGGCACTGCTCTTTTAATTCTTGATATAAAGATTCAGCGGCTGCGTCGCCAATAACCAGTGAATGTCCCTTGCTCAAACCATACTTCTCAATAAGTTCAGAACTCACCTTTGCTTCAATATCCACCAATGTTTGGTCAATACCGATAATATGAGTGCGTGACATTCTTTTACTGCTTTGAGCTTGGCTCACTAGAGGATCACGAGCGTGAACCGGAAAGTAGTGCTTTGATTTACGTTGTCCAGGGAATTTCATAGGGCTAGTCTAAGTCAAGGGGAAATAGGTGGCGGATTCTACCGCGCTATATTTAACGCGGCAATCTTTCAAACTATAGCAAACGTTTGCTGAAGGTTTTTTTTATTCGCCTTCCATAAAGCTTAAATCAGGCAGCATGCCTAAATGCTCTGCGTAACGTTTTTGATTAAACTCCGCGCCGTTTTTCATAACGTCAAATACTTCAATTGCCAGTGCACATGCCATAGCCGCAATTGCTTCTTCACGTGGAGTGCCCGTCATCATTAAACGCATCAACGTCTCTTTCACTTTCACGGGTTCGCCATCTTCTAGCTGGTTCTCGATGATCTCAATCAGTTCTTCTTCTTGCATAAATTCATTTTGTTCAGACATTTTTTTATCTCAGGTCTTGGATTTCGAGCGACTATGCCACATATACTTCTGACATCCTAGCGACTCACCTCGCTCTCATGCGATTCTCTAACAAAGTCAGCGCACTATTTGTGCAAATGAAACTGTGATTCCGGTCTCGGATCTGTCACGGCGTTTCTCTTTCTGTTAGAATCTGCGACCAAGTAATAGTAACGGTGTTTAGACATGTCAGATATCAGCTCTGGAAACAGCGAAAAGAAAGTAATTGTCGGTATGTCCGGCGGTGTAGATTCGTCAGTATCGGCGTATCTTCTTCAGCAACAAGGCTATCAGGTAGAAGGCCTTTTCATGAAAAACTGGGAAGAAGACGATAACGAAGAATACTGCACGGCAGCTGAAGATCTTGCTGATGCTCAAGCGGTATGTGACAAACTAGGTATCCACCTTCACACTATCAACTTTGCTGCAGAATACTGGGACAACGTATTCGAATACTTCCTTGAAGAGTACAAAGCAGGTCGTACACCTAACCCAGATATTCTTTGTAACAAAGAAATCAAATTTAAAGCATTCTTAGAGTTTGCGGATGAAGTGCTAGACGCAGACTACATTGCGATGGGTCACTACGTTCGTCGTACTTTCCCAACTCAAGAAGAGCTTGATGCTGGCGTAAAACCAGAAATGCTACGCGGTCTAGACAGCAACAAAGACCAAAGTTATTTCCTATACACGCTAAGCTCAGATCAAGTGGCACGCAGCCTATTCCCTGTCGGTGAATTAGAGAAGCCAGAAGTGCGACGTATTGCTGAAGAGCAAGACTTGATCACAGCTAAGAAGAAAGATTCAACAGGCATCTGCTTTATCGGTGAGCGCAAGTTCACTGAGTTCCTAGGCAAATACCTACCAGCACAACCGGGTAACATTGAGACGCCAGAAGGCCAAGTAATTGGTCAACACCAAGGTTTGATGTACCACACGCTAGGTCAGCGTAAAGGCCTTCATATTGGCGGCACTAAAGGTGGTGGCGGTAACGAAGAACCATGGTTTGTTGGTGAAAAAGACCTTAAGCGTAATGTACTTATCGCAGTACAAGGTAAAGACCACCCTCTTCTGAAATCAGAAGGCTTGATCGCATCTCAACTTCATTGGGTAAATCGCACACCAATTACTGAAGTTATGACATGCACGGTAAAAACACGTTACCGTCAAACAGATATTCCTTGTACAATCATCCCAATTGATGATGAGAACATTAAGGTTATTTTTGATGAGCCACAGATTGCTGTGACCCCAGGTCAATCGGCAGTGTTCTACCTAGACGACGTTTGTCTTGGTGGCGGTATCATCGAAAAGCGCATCTAATCAAATCGACGAACAACAAACGATAGAAGACAACTAGGAGTTACTACGTGGCTAATACACTTTATGACCGTACTATTGCTTTCGCCGGAATTTGCCAAGCTGTGGCTTTGGTTCAACAAGTAGCGAAAGACGGCCATTGTGATAAAGATGCCTTCGAAGCTTCACTCAATGCTATTTTAAATACCAACCCGGCGAACACCGTGGGCGTATTTGGACGTGAAGCGAACCTAAAGCTTGGCCTTGAGTGCTTAGTAAAAGGTATCGATAGTACTCCAGCAGGTAGCGATATCACGCGTTACATCATCAGCTTGATGGCGCTTGAGCGTAAGCTGTCTTCTCGCAACGACTCTATGTCTCAGCTTGGTGACCGCATTCAAACTGCAGAGCGCCAAACTGAACACTTTGATCTGTTTGACGAGCAAATGATCAGCAACCTTGCAAGTATCTACCTTGATGTCGTCAGCCCTATCGGCCCTCGCATTCAGGTTTCTGGTACGCCAGCGGTACTTCAACAGACATCGAGCCAGCACAAAGTTCGCGCACTGCTTCTGTCAGGAATTCGAAGCGCTGTTCTTTGGCGCCAGGTTGGTGGTAAACGCCGCCATCTTATCTTCGGTCGCAAGAAGATGATCGAGCAGGCTCAAATCCTACTAGCTCGAATGTAGTTTATTAGCTCGCGCCTCGTCGCGAGCTTGTTTTTTGTATCAACACAACTCTCACGCAAACGATTGCGCAATGTGCGTGACAATTGAGATTGTTACTGGTATAAACCTCTCAAAATTTAGAAAACTCAATTCAGGAGAACACCATGGAACTGTCAGCATTGACTGCTGTTTCACCAGTAGACGGCCGTTACGGAAGTAAGACTATTGCATTACGCAGCATCTTTAGTGAGTTTGGACTACTAAAGTACCGCTCTATCGTTGAAATTCGTTGGTTACAAAAGCTTGCAACAACTGATGCAATCAAAGAAGTACCAGCGTTCAGTGCAGAAGCTAACCAGTTTCTTGATGAACTAGCCGCTAACTTCAGCGAAGAAGATGCTCTACGTATCAAAGAGATCGAGCGCACGACTAACCACGACGTTAAAGCGGTTGAGTACTTCTTGAAAGAGAAAGTTGCTGGCGTTCCTGAACTTCACGCTGTAAACGAATTTATTCACTTTGCATGTACTTCTGAAGACATCAACAACACCTCTCACGCGCTTATGCTTAAAGAAGCTCGTGACACAGTGATTCTTCCAGAAATCCGTAACGTAATTGATGCTATCAAAGCACTTGCGAACGAGTACCGTGATATTCCATTACTGTCTCGTACACACGGTCAGCCAGCTTCTCCTTCTACTATGGGTAAAGAGATGGCTAACGTTGCGTACCGTATGGAACGTCAATACAAGCAAATCGAAAACGTTGAGATCCTAGCGAAAATCAACGGTGCTGTAGGTAACTACAACGCACACCTTTCTGCATACCCAGAAGTTGAATGGCACCAGTTTAGCGAAGAGTTCATCACTGAATCTCTTGGCGTAACTTGGAACCCGTACACAACTCAAATCGAACCTCACGATTACATCGCTGAGCTATTCGATGCAATTGCTCGTTTCAACACTATCCTTCTAGACTTCGACCGTGACGTTTGGGGCTACATCGCTCTTGGTCACTTCAAGCAGAAGACTATTGCTGGCGAAATCGGTTCTTCGACAATGCCGCATAAAGTTAACCCAATTGACTTCGAAAACTCTGAAGGCAACCTTGGTCTAGCGAACGCAGTATTCAGCCACCTTGCACAAAAACTTCCAGTTTCTCGCTGGCAGCGTGACCTTACTGACTCTACGGTTCTTCGTAACCTAGGTGTGGGTGTTGGCTACGCAATCATTGCATACACTTCGACTCTGAAAGGTATTAGCAAGCTTGAAGTTAACCGCGCTGCGCTACTTGCTGAACTAGACAAGAACTGGGAAGTATTGGCTGAACCAGTACAAACAGTAATGCGTCGTTACGGCATTGAAAAACCATACGAGAAGCTAAAAGAGCTAACTCGTGGTAAACGTGTAGATGGCGAAGGCATGCGTGCATTCATCGATGGTCTTGAGATTCCTGCAGACGAGAAAGTTCGTCTGAAAGAGATGACTCCAGCAAACTACATCGGTCAAGCAATCGAGCTAACTGACAAGCTGTAATATTCGAATTTCGAATCGCAGAATAGACTAAGGCTTCCCATGTGGAAGCCTTTTTATTGCGTGGAACTAAATCTATCGCCACAAGAATCGTCAACATAAGAACACCAAGCCTTCTCCAATTGATCGACTCGTCTCCTACTGATTCAATTTAATCACCTAGCGACAACTGCACTTCATGTCTCAACACTTGTTATCTTAAACGCCAAGATCAAAAAAGACCTCCCGAAGGAAGCCTTTCAAATGTATCTTGTCGATTAGCGACTGAAGAATACGTAGCGATTACATGTTACGTAGAGAAGCAATACGCTTGTCTAGCGGCGGGTGGCTCATTAGAAGCTCTGTTAGAGACTTCTTACCGTTGATACCAAATGCCATCATAGAACCTTCTAGTTGTGGCTCATGGCTCACCTTTAGGCGCTCTAGCGCTGCAATCATCTTCTCTTTACCTACTAGGTTCGCTGCACCTGCATCGGCATGGAATTCACGATGACGGCTGTACCACATCGTAATGAAGCTTGCTAAGAAACCAAATACCAATTCCAACACCATAGACACACCGAAGTACACCATCATGTTGCTGCCACCCTCTTCTTCGTTGTCATTCGACGCAACAATGTTGGCGATGAAACGAGATAGGAAGATAACGAACGTGTTCACTACACCTTGCATTAACGTCATGGTCACCATATCACCGTTCGCGATGTGGCTCACTTCATGCGCTAATACTGCTTCAGCTTCATCACGCGTCATGTTGTGCAGCAGGCCTGTTGATACTGCTACCAATGAATCGTCACGCTTAGCACCTGTCGCGAATGCGTTGATGTCTGGCGAGTCGTAGATCGCCACTGTTGGCATACCAATACCAACTTGTTGAGATTGACGGCTTACCGTCTCCATCAACCAATGTTCTGTTTCGTTACGTGGGCTTTCAATGACCATGCCGCCTACCGAGCGTAGCGCCATTTTCTTCGACATCATTAATGAAATGAATGAGCCGCCAAAACCAAATACCGCAGCCATCACCAATAAACCTGAGAGGCTACCGGGTTGCATACCTGTAACTGCGTATACAACATTAAGAACAACACTTAGTACCAATACAACCGCTAGGTTAGTTGCAAGGAACAACATTACTCGCTTCATTACTTATCTCCGCATGAAAGCTGTTTTTATAAAACTTATTGTTATAGACAAGGCAGACAGCAATAGATTCCAACCTTGAAGACTTATACTTACTTATACATATAGTCTTAGATTAAGAAAACAAGGTTAAGCATTAAATTGCAACATTTGATTACGAGACCATATCCGAATTAAATCCACTCTATTAGACCTAAGTCGTATGGTGTCGATATAACAATCCGTTTACAGTGACTTCAGATGATTTATTGGCTAGTCCATGTACAAAAAGGAAAGGATCATGGTTGAAGGTACTAACACTCAAATGGCTATCGATTTACTGTGCTGTCACCTAGGGATTACTGAAGAAGAAGCGAAAAAGCAGGTTGGAATCCTAACACCGCAAACGGCACAGACAAAAATCACAGAAACTCAGCAAGCTTTAATGGGACTGACTAAAGAACATTAGTTCTAAGCTTGTTTATTAAAAGACCGGTTGTTTATCAACTCAAGGTCTAAAGGCTTAAAATAGCAAAAGGGCTGCAATCGCAGCCCTTTTCTTATTTAGTACATAACGTGGTAATTAAAGCGCAAGCAAAGGCTGCACATCAATGTACTTACCAATGTTTTTAGACTTCGCTTTTGGGACGTAAGGGATTTCACCTAACTTAGGTGCACCTAACTTATCTTCAAGCATCGCAATAATATCTGCGTAGTGCTCAGTACCTGGATTGATACGGTTTGCGACCCAACCTACTAGGTTTAGGCCATCAGCACGAATCGCTTCTGCCGTTAATAGAGCGTGGCTCAAACAACCAAGTTTAATACCCACAGTCAGTACCACTGGCAGTTGCTCTTTTTTAACCCAGCTAGAAAGATATTCATCGTCTGAAACCGGGACTCGCCAACCACCAGCACCTTCAACTAACACGATGTCAGAGTTTTTCTTATGCTCTTCTAGCTTCGCTGATAATACCGCCTCATCAATTACAACACCATCATGCTTAGCAGCGATGTGAGGCGATGATGGTAGCAACAACGCGTATGGATTGACGTCTTCGTAAGCAATATCTTGCGTCGCCGCTTCTTGAAGATGCAGTGCATCACTATTACGTAGTCCTTCAGGGGATTTTTCACTCCCTGCAGCAACTGGCTTGTAACCAATTGTTGATAAATCTTGTGCGGCCAAAGCTTGAAGAATCGCTTTTGAAACCACAGTTTTTCCCACTTCGGTATCCGTACCTGCAATGAATAATGCATCAATCATAATTGAATAACCCCTAAACAAACTTGATATGTTGCTGGTAAGAAACCTTGATGGTTCTTAAACTCTCGATATTCCCGATCAACAAGCTGCAACATGCGACGACTTGTTAAACCTTGTGAGCGACCACTTACGTGATTAGCGCCGATACCTTTAAGGTCGCGCATCAGTTCAAACGCAGTGTCGTACCAAACGGTGATGGTGGGCAAGTCTAGTTGATGAACGGTACAGCTAGATTGCGCTAACGCAATTTTTACCTTATTGATTGTAATAAAATGGTTAACGTGTTGATGTGCGTCAATTTTGGACCACGACTTTTTCAGTTCAAACAGCGACCCATCAAGCAAAGTTGAGAAAATAACACGCCCACCAGCCGCTGTAACACGCTTCATCTCTCTCAAAGGCGACGACAAATCGTCACACCATTGCAACGCAAGGCTAGAGAAAACGATGTCAAAGCACCCATCTTCAAACGGCAATTGTTCGGCATCGGCTTGTTGATATAAAGATACAGATGCACCACACCGCTTCTCTGCTGTTGCTAGCATTCCAACAGAAAGATCAGCGCAAACCACTTCGGCGCCTCGTTTTACAAGTTGCTCGGAGAAATAGCCAGTACCACAACCTAGATCCAGCACCTTAAAGCCTGACAGATCGCTGGGTAATTTATCCAGTAATCGGTGGCCAACATCGCGTTGAAATTCAGCGTGTTTGTCATAGGTTGTTGCCGCTTTACCAAAGGCTTCGGCAATCGCACTCTTATCTTGGCCAACGTAATTATGCACTACTGCTTCTTGTGACATTTACTGAGCCTCTTTATTTGATTCAAAGCTTGGATGGATACCCGGTTCAGTGCTTCGTTCAATGGCTTGATGCAACGACCTGGTTAACTGGAGAATCTGTTTTGGGCTATGGTTAGCTGTTAACGTGATTCGTAATCGAGCAGTTCCAGCAGGTATGGCTGGCGGCCTTATTGCGGTCACCCAAACTTGGTTTTGCTTTAACTCTTCAGCTATTGATAATGCCGCTTGTGCTTCACCTATCACAAATGGCTTAATCGGAGTCTTAGTATCCACAAAGCCTTTCAAGCCGCTCACCTGCTCTGCATAGAGAGACCCTAACTCAGTCAGCTTTTCTCGGCGCCACTCTTGAGTTTGAGTCATCTTACAGGCATGAGATAAAGCCACCGCTTGTGAAGGTGGCATCGCCGTCGAGTACACATGATGACGAGCAAACTGAGTTAAGTAATCACCCACTTCTGACGAACAAAGAATCGCAGCACCAGAAACGCCAAATGCTTTGCCAAAGGTCACCACCAAAATATCGGGGGAGATTTGTGCTGCACTGCAACTCCCAGCTCCTTTATCACCTAATACGCCGATACCGTGGGCATCATCAACCGCCAACCAACTGTCGTATTGATGAGTCAGGTTAGATATCTGGCTGAGAGGCGCTTGATCGCCGTCCATGCTGAATACGCCCTCAGTGACGACCAAGGATTGTAGAGATCGGCTTAATAGAGACTCTAGATGCTGCGTGTCGTTGTGTTTAAAGCGTTTCATGGTTGCATGAGAAAGCATCCCCGCTTCCATCAAAGAGGCGTGATTAAGCTTGTCTTGCAGCAGAGAGTCGTCTTTTTCGAGCAGAGAAAACAACAAGGCTTGGTTCGCACTGAAACCAGAACTAAAGAGAATCGCACGTTCAAAGCCCAACCATTCACACAGCTGAGCTTCTAAATTTCTATGAGCAGGACTAAAACCCGTGACCAATGGCGATGCCGCACTGCCAGCACCATAAAGGGAAAGCCCAGCTTGCCACGCCTCCACCAATTCAGGGTCGTTCGCCAAGCCTAGGTAATCATTACTCGAAAAATTAATAAAGCGAGAACCTTCGCAATTAAGCAAAGGACCATTACTGTTTTCGAGCACTTTAAGTTGACGAGTTAGCCCCTGCTCACGGCGTTGAACAAGGGCATCTTTGATACGGGATTTAAACAGTGGCATCGTAGAACATGTCATCTTTCGTTGGACGAGCAGCAACGCGCTCCACTACTTGATCTAACAGTTCGTTTTCTTGAATTTCATCAGGCTTCTGAGCCACTTGTTGGCTGTTGATGCCTAACTTCTTAAACAGCTGCATGTCCGTGTCTTCATCTGGGTTTGGCGTAGTCAGTAGCTTACAACCGTAGAAGATAGAGTTCGCGCCAGCCATGAAGCACATCGCCTGCATCTGTTCATTCATATTCTCGCGACCTGCAGATAGACGAACCGCTGACATTGGCATCATGATACGAGCAATCGCAATCAACTTAATGAAGTCAAAAGATTCAACATCATCGACGTTTTCCATCGGTGTGCCTTTCACTTTCACGAGCATGTTGATTGGCACACTCTCAGGGTGTACCGGAAGGTTCGCTAGCTCTACCAGCAGGCCTGCACGGTCATTAGTACTTTCGCCCATACCAATAATGCCACCAGAACAGATCTTCATACCGGCATCACGTACGTGAGATAGCGTATCTAAACGATCTTGGTAAGTACGAGTGGTGATGATGCTGCCGTAAAACTCGGGAGACGTATCAAGGTTATGGTTGTAGTAATCCAAGCCTGCATCCGCTAACTCGCCAGCTTGATCAGGGGTTAACATGCCTAGTGTCATACAGGTTTCTAGACCCATACCTTTCACACCTTTGATCATATCAGTCAAGTGAGGCATATCGCGTTCTTTCGGGTTTTTCCACGCCGCGCCCATACAGAAACGAGTCGAGCCCGCGTTCTTGGCTTTTTGCGCCGCATGCAAAACACGCTCTACTTCCATTAGGCGTTCTTTGTCGACATCCGTTCGGTAGTGAGCACTTTGAGGACAATACTTACAGTCTTCAGGACAAGCACCGGTCTTAATCGATAGAAGCGTACTCACCTGCACGTGGTTGTGCTCTTGGTACTGTCTATGAACCACTTGAGCTTCAAACATTAAATCCATAAACGGTTTTTCAAGCAGCGCTGTTACTTCAGCAACTGTCCAGTCATGACGAACTTCCACGTGTCGATCCTTTTTTATTATTTGATGTTTCATCTCTATCAATAGAGATTGCATTTATGCTTGGCTAGTCTACCGACAAGCTTTAGACTGTCAACACATTGATAATATCAAAAGTTTACATCTGGTTATTTTTTAATCACACCAAGAATGGAAGTTACTATGGATCTCGCCTTTGATCGCCAGCATATCTGGCATCCCTACACATCAACGTTAACACCTCTGACCTGCTATCCAGTCACCAATGCAGACGGTGTTTACCTAGAATTAGAAGGCGGAAAACGAATTATTGATGGTATGTCATCTTGGTGGTCAACCATCCACGGCTACAATCATCCAGAGCTCAATGCTGCGGCTCACAGCCAAATCGATAAGGTTTCACACGTTATGTTTGGCGGTATCACCCACCAGCCCGCTATCGATTTATGTAAGAAGTTGTTAAAACTTGCGCCAAGTAATCTAGAGCACGTATTCTTGGCCGATTCAGGTTCAGTGGCCGTGGAAGTTAGCCTTAAGATGGCACTGCAGTACTGGCATGCTAAAGGGCAACCTCGTTCAAAGTTCCTAACGCTAAGAGATGGTTACCACGGCGATACCTTCGCGGCAATGTCGGTGACCGATCCAGATAACTCGATGCACAGCCTCTACAAAGGCTTTTTGCCTGAGCACATTTTCGCTGATTCGCCAAAAACCGGCTTTTGGGATGAGTGGAATTCAAGTGACATCAATAGCTTTCGAGAGAAACTCACAGCCCATCATGAAGAGGTTGCCGCCGTAATCTTAGAGCCTATCGTTCAAGGCGCTGGCGGCATGCGCATCTACCACCTTGAGTTCCTAAAACAAGTTCGCTTGCTGTGTGATGAATTCAACGTATTACTTATCTTGGATGAGATTGCGACCGGATTTGGCCGAACAGGCAAACTGTTCGCCTGTGAGCATGCCGATGTTCAACCAGATATCTTATGCGTTGGAAAGGCGTTAACTGGCGGCTATATGACGCTGTCAGCGACGCTTGCGAGCAAAGAAGTCGCAGACACCGTATGTGGCGGTGAAGCGGGGTGTTTTATGCACGGGCCAACCTTTATGGGCAACCCTTTAGCTTGTGCTGTGGGTGCAGCAAGTTTATCCATCATCGAGCAAGGCCATTGGAAAAATCAGACTCAACAGATTGAACAACTCTTTTCTGAGTTGCTACCACCGTTGCGAGAGCATGATCTTGTCAAAGACGTTCGTTGGTTAGGCGCTATTGGCGTTGTTGAAACACATACACCTGTCGATATGGAAACCATTCAAGCGCACTTTGTAGAGCAAGGTGTTTGGATCCGTCCTTTTGGTAAGTTAATTTATATGATGCCTCCCTTCATTAGCCAACCGGAACATATCGAACAGCTTGTTTCATCGATCGATAAAGCACTCCGACAACCTGCTTGCTTCAAGCCAAGTTGATTTAACAAACGTCATTTAGAAATACCAAAAGCCTATAAGCCGCCCATAAATACCAACGGCGGCTTATCCTTCACGCGAAAAATCAGATAGCCATAAAAACGTCTCTAACCGTTGTTTCATCTCGATAACACCCAAAAATAAAATTAATCTTCACCACAAAAATAATTAGCAAAAGAGTATTAGCTGTTGGATAAATAGCCGTCATAAAATAACGAGACTTTTTTAATTCTCTAATCTTATGAAAACCTATCTCTCTTGTTTTTTTGTTTTATTCTCACTGTCTTTTCCGTGTGTTGCTTCGGAAATGGTGCTTAATTCTAATCAGACAGATTACTTGCAGGCAAAAAAAACGATTGTCATTGCTAAGCCTACTCACCTATTTAACCGGGCGTGGGAGGATGTGTTCGTCAATAGAAATAAAGGCAATTCGGCCGAAGTCGTTCGGACGCTTGAAGAGAAGCTTAATGTCAATATTGAAATAAAAGAATATTTCTCGTCACGTGCTCTGCTTGATGCTGTAGCGAAAGGAGAAGTCGACTTAACTCTAGGTTATGCTGAAACACGTCAGCGATCAGAGCAATTTATTTTTTCCAATACGCTCTATAACGTGCCTAACGTTTTTTGGTTTAAAGACGAAGCAGCTCAAACCAAATCCAAGCATGAACTCATGTGGGCTTGTATTCGAAATTCACTGTTTTGTCAGATAATTAAAGATTTGGGAATCACGAAAATATTGATGGTAAATAGCGCATCAGAGCTCTTTACAACCCTCGCTGTAGGCACTGCTGATGCAACAGTCATCGATTTAACGTCAGTCCAGAGTTACTATTCCGTTGTGACACCAGGAGAATGGCAAGGCACAATTTCATTTTCAAAAAATCTAGCTCCATTCCCCATTCAAGTATTAATGAGCAAGGAATCAACTCAACTAAAAACAATCATTGATGCATTGCTGAAACACCAAATCAAAGATATCACTCAAATATCATCGAACTATTTCTACCACTTTTATGATGACATCATAAATCAAGTTATAGAAAGCCAATATGGACATCGTTCGATTAGGTATACGGTCAGTGAAAACATCTACCCCTATTCATATTTCGATCCTACAACACAACAAACGGTCGGTTTCATTCACGACGCGATCACTCTCATTTCGAGAAAGCTTGGAGTAAGCTTCGAATACGTGCAGCCTAAAGGAAAAGATGTCATTGAAATGCTGCGTACTAAAGAAATCGACTTTTTACCCGGTTTCGATGTAGAAAACCCAAATAATAACGAATTTATTTTTAGTGAACCTTTTATGAAGCTTCATTGGGCCTATATTGCAACGAACAAAAATGTAGACACTAAACGAACAGCGATTCTTGATAGAACCGGGTACTTTATACAGAAAGAGTCATTAAAATTAGATTTCAGTGACGCCGTCATGTACCAAGATATAAAAACTCTTGCTAAAGACATGAGTAATGGAAAGATCACCCACGCTTACATTCCACAAAGTATAGCGAATCTATACGTTTACAACGGGTATTCCGACATATTTCACATTGAAGCTCGAGATAATGCAGCTTCATTGTTCAAAAATATAGGTGTGATATTACATCAGGACTCAACGTTTCTTCAAAGCGTCATCAACTCAGCGATTTCTTTAACAACACAAAACGAAATCGATCTTCTAACTCTCAAGCACCACAATATAACAGCACAATACGGCTATAGCGAAGAACGTATTGTTCTTTATACGTTAGCCGTTTCTAGCTTTATTTTCGTTCTAGTGACTTATGGATTAGTCAAAACTAGGCGTCTTTCCATTTCACTAAACAAAGCAAAACAATCAGAACAACGAAGTTACAAACAAATCCAATGGCTAACGACATTACTGGATAGCTTACCAACCTTGATATCGATTCATGATCAAACAAATAAGCTAGTCTTATCCAATAGCGCATTTAACAAACAAAGAGATTTATGTTTAACGGCAGGTAACGATCAAAAATCTTGCTGGCTTAAACAGGCCGAAAGCCAAGCTCAAAACACATTAGCTCTTGGTATCTGGAAAACAATAAAGTGTCACTGTAGTGGACACGAAAAACACTTCAGAGTAATTCGACAACGTGTAATGAATAGCTCAGACGAGAGCTATTACACAGTCACTGTGTTAGATGATTTAACGAGATGGGAAGCTCAACAACGCGAACTAGAAATTTCGAACACAAAAGCCCAAGAAGCTATCAAAGCTCGTGATTTATTCCTAGCGATTGTCAGTCATGAACTACGCACACCAATTGCCGCAATGATCGGATTAATGGAGTTACTAAGTACCAAAATTGAATGCAAAGACAATATGGAACTGTTATCGAATGCCCAGATATCTGCAGAACGATTGAAATTGCTCGTCAGTGATATTCTCGACATTTCAAAGATGGAGGCAAATCAGCTTCATTTAGAATCTAGAAACAGCAATATTTATCAAGAACTGTGCCCTATTTTTAGGACATTTGAAACACACGCAAGATTAAACAACCTCAACTTTAAAGTGGATTGGAAAACAGGCTCAATCAATACAGCTAGCTTAGATTGGCTGAGAGTAACACAGATACTCAACAACCTACTTAACAACGCGATTAAGTTTACAGAAAGCGGCTTTGTTCTCATTAACGTCGATGTAACTGAGCACCAGTTAAGCCTGTCTATAACAGATACTGGTTGTGGTATGTCTGAGCAGCAAATTACTCGTGCATTCCAACCGTTTGCTCAAGGTGACCATAGTATTAGCCGTCGTTATGGAGGTACTGGGCTAGGTATTACCGTTGTTCAGCGTTTGGTCAACATGATGAATGGTGAGTTAAAGATTGAGAGTAAACAAGGGTTAGGAACAAAGATCTCCGTCACTATCCCCGTGGAAGCAAAATCTTCAATACTAAATACACCTCAGGAAATCAGCACCGAAGATCGAGAAATACTAAGGTGGCTCAAAGCTTGGGGAGTACCTCATCAGAGCTCAAAAGACCAAAATACCTTTAATCTCGTTCGATCTAACCAATGGCAAAATCTATACCCAGATCATTTATTGTCAGCCTTAACCACATCCAGAGATCCGTTGACTTACGATACTGGAAATAGATATCAATTCGAAGGCAACGTATTAATAGCCGATGACGACCCAATCAATCGGTTATTGTTTACTAAACAATTAAAGCAGTTCGGACTTAACGCCATCATAGTCAAAGATGGGCAAGAGGCATTGGATATTTTGAAGCAGAGTGATCAAGTAATTGACTTAGTCATCACCGATTGTCACATGCCAAATATGGATGGGTACGAATTAACTGAAATAATCAAATCATCGCCCGAATTATCTCATTACCCTGTGATTGGTTGTACCGCGGAAGATTCCAAACTGGTAGTAGAAAAAGCTGAACGTGTTGGGATGAACCAAGTGATTTATAAACCTTATTCTTTTAATGAGTTGGCAGTCGCCCTAGAGCAGTTGCTCCCAGCAACTTGCATCAAACAACACCCTGACCAGCCATGGGCAAGCAATTACTCTGAAGACGAACAATTACAGATGGCAAGCGTGATCTTCGAATCGTTCACTGCTGATAAATCAATGTTACAAGACGAAAAAGAGAATATAAAAGAAGTCTCCCATCGAATCAAAGGATCCGCGGGGTTACTTGGTTTAACGACACTTTACCGAGCAGCAAAAGACTGTGAAAAGGACCCGAACAACGCTCAAAAATTAAAACAGCTCACCGATGAGCTAAATAAGTCGATTGAATCGGCGTCTATCATATTAAAAAGGCTAAACCTCCAGTGAAAGTATTGATCGTCGAAGACTCATTGCTCCAAGCAACATCGATAAAAATTTTGCTTAAGAGATACGAAATTAGCAACGTTTATACCGCTTCGAATGGCGAAGAAGCGATCAAAATATGTCAGAATCATAACTTTGACCTCGCTTTCTGTGACTTGCAAATGCCACAAATTGATGGCGTATCTTTGCTAGCATCACCACAAGCGATGAGATCGATTAAACGAGTCGTTATATTAAGTGCCATGGCTAGCTCAGCATTAGAGTCGACCCAAAACATGTGTGTATTAATTGGCTATCAACACGTTGAGGTTATTCGTAAGCCAGTTAAAGACTCACATATCCAACGCTTATTATCTTCTCACTCTTTATCCAATACAGTGAATGCGATTCAGAGCTTACCTGTTGTGTTAAACGATAAACAAGTTCAGTTAGCATTCGAAAAGAATTGGTTCGTTAACGCATATCAAAGTCAGCACGACGTAAACAAAACTCAAGCCGTTGGTGTAGAGCTACTTGCGCGCCTCATGCACCCTGAATTGGGTTTACTCACTCCACTCCACTTCATGGAATCTGTTCGACGCCTTAATTTATTGGATAAGCTGTTTTACAACGTTCTGGAACAAGGGCTAAAAGATATCTCAAAGCTGCGCGAGCCATTAGCTTTTTCCATCAACATCGAGCAATCAACGCTTAGGATCGATGTCGCAGACAAGATAATAAACTTATGCAATGAATACAATGTATCCCCTTCATTGCTCACATTAGAGATAACTGAACACGAAACTTTTTTGCTTGATACCAATTGTTATAAGAATATCGCAAAATTGAGCATGTCCGGTATTGGTCTTTCTGTTGATGATTTCGGGACAGGTTACGCCTCATTATCACAACTCTCGAACTTACCTTTTACCGAGTTAAAGGTGGATCGAAGCTTCGTACATAATGTTAGTTCCAACAAAAAGCATCAAGTGCTAACCAAAGCCTGCATTAATCTGGCCGAAAATTTAGGGCTGTCTTGTATTATCGAAGGTGTTGAGAAACAACAGGATTTTGATTATCTATCTTCAATTGGTATGACAAGATACCAAGGCTACTTCACATCGAAGCAAGCAAGTTTTTCCGAATTAATCTCTCAGAATGATTTGAAATAATGAGGTTAAATCAACTGCAAGTCCTTATTGTTGACGATGCACCAATAGTCCTCTCCACCATACGCAATATGTTGATTTATATTGGATTTTATGAAAAAAACATCTTTCTTTCCACCTCACCAAAAGTCGCGATATCGCTAGTCAATGAAACATCATTTGATGTCATCATTTGTGATTACAATTTTGGCGAGGGCATGAATGGTAAGCAATTATTTGAAGAATTAAAACAAACACGAATGTTAAAAGATGATGGTGTTTTTATACTAGTTACTGGGGAAAACTCAGCTTTTTTTATTAGACCAATTATTGAATTGCGCCCAGATAACTACTTACTAAAACCTTTTAATCGTGAGACCTTAAAATTACGTATTACAGCATCGATTCGTAAGAAGAAAACACTAGAAGAAATCTATAATGCTGATCGAGCGCATCTCTATCGAGAAGGCCTTGAGCATTGTGAAGCTCTATCGCATTTTCACCCAGAGTACTTCTCTACAATCGAACAATTCAGAGGCCATTTCCTTTCTAAACTTGAGCTGTTTGATGAAGCAAAAATAGTGTATGAGAGTGCTATGGCAGAAGGGAATTTCGACTGGGCACAAGCAGGCTTAGCGAACAGCCTAGCTAACTTAGGACAACAGACCGAAGCCAATCAAATCATATCAACATTGATCAAAAACGCACCAAGCAATACGTTGTATCGTGATGAAGCAGCTCATGTGAGTTTGCTCAGTAATCGAATACCAGCTGCGATAGCACACTTCAAACTAGCTAGTAAGTTAACGCCTGGAAACTCAGATCGTGAACTAGCAATTGCCAACCTATGTTTATCCGTTAACGATTCTGAAACCGCACTTAAGCACTACCAAAATTACATTCATTTCAATAAGGATACGTTTCGCGACAATGTGCTAATGAAGCTCAATCACGTTAGGTTTCTTTTATATTCAGCTTCCGATGATATTAATAAGCAACAGAAACTCGAACAAGTTAACTTCATTCTGAGTAAAGTCTGGGAAGAGCAAATCCCTGAGATCCACTGCGACCTTGCACTTATCGCTGCACATATTTCGTTTGAAAAAAAAGAGTACAAAAAATCGATTAATCTCTTAACTGATCTACACAACGGTAACCAATTCAGAGAATTTTCGACCATTTATCATCATGCGTGGTTACTCGACAAAATGAGTTGTGAGTGCGAATTCAAAATAGCGGTCCAGCGAAGTAAGATTTTAATCATTAAAACAGAAAGTTCGGCGATCATATCAAGTCAAATGACAATGTTAAATGAACTAAACAGTCAAAATCATCGAAAAATACGATGGCTGAAAGAGCAGAATATTACAATAGAAAAGGCACAATCCAACTATAAAGCTTTATTGACAATATACTTGAATATACAGGAGCGCGCGCCAGTCATAAAAAAGGTGTGCATGAATATTATCAAGCTACTTACTCTTGCTTGGCCAAGTTCAATAGGGTCAAAACAAGTGAACACGATTATTAAAGAGTGTGACGAAGTCATCTTACAGCTTTACACCGCACAAGAATTATATGACATGGATTATCTACGTTTCTACAGTAAAGCCATATCGATGTGTCGCAATGTAGAAACTAATCGATTATAGATGTATCGTAGACTTCCTAAGTTTTCTTTCTACACTTTAGGTTCTAAGACTTCAGGTAAAAAAAAGGCTTTGCCATTACAGCAAAGCCTTTTAACTATTCTAATGAGTTAGATTAATCTAAATTCGATTAACCTAAATTGACATTAACCGATGTGCGTTACGCCGCCCATGTATGGTTGAAGTACTGTTGGGATAGCAATACGGCCATCTGCTTCTTGGTTGTTCTCAAGGATAGCAACCATAGTACGACCAACAGCAAGACCAGAACCGTTTAGTGTGTGTACAAGTTCAGGTTTTTTCTCGCCTTTACGACGGAAACGAGCTTGCATACGACGCGCTTGGAAATCCCACATGTTTGAACAAGAAGAAATCTCACGGTAAGTCTCTTGTGCTGGAACCCATACTTCTAAGTCGTAAGTTTTCGCAGAACCGAAGCCCATGTCACCTGTACATAGAATCACTTTACGGTAAGGAAGCTCTAGAAGTTGAAGTACTTTCTCAGCGTGGCCAGTTAGCTCTTCAAGCGCTGCCATTGAGTCTTCTGGCTTAGTGATTTGTACTAATTCAACTTTATCGAATTGGTGCATACGGATAAGACCACGAGTGTCACGACCGTAAGAACCCGCTTCAGAACGGAAACACGGCGTGTGAGCTGTCATCTTAAGTGGCAGTTCAGCTTCATCAGTGATCGTGTCACGAACCATGTTCGTTACCGGTACTTCCGCAGTAGGGATAAGCGATAAAGTCTTAAGAGGTACGTCACTTACTTGCTCAGTTAGCGGGCTTGTGTGGAACAAGTCTTCGCCGAACTTAGGAAGTTGACCAGTACCGTAAAGGCTATCGTGGTTCACTAGATACGGTACGTACATTTCTGTGTAGCCGTGCTCATCAGTGTGAAGGTCCAGCATGAACTGAGCAATAGCACGGTGTAGACGTGCAAATTTGCCTTTCATCACGATGAAACGAGAACCCGAGATTTTAACTGCGCTAGCAAAATCAAGACCGCCAGACATTTCGCCAAGATCGACGTGATCTTTCACTTCAAAGTCGTAAGTCTTAGGTTGACCCCAACGAGAAACTTCTACGTTATCGTCTTCATCTTTACCATCTGGCACTTCTGCATCAGGTAGGTTAGGAATAGACATTGTGATCGTTTCTAGCTCAGATTGAAGATCAGCCAATGCTACTTTAGCTTGGTCTAGTTCTGCGCCTAAGTTGCCTACTTCTGCAAGGATACGCTCAGCTTCTTCATGGTCGCCTTTTGCTTTCGCTTGACCAATGGACTTCGATCGAGAGTTACGTAACGCTTGTAGCTCTTCAGTTTTCATCTGAAGGGACTTACGTTTTTCTTCAAGTTCACGAATTGTCTCTACATCAAGGGTGAAGCCTCGACGTGCTAATTTTGCCGCTGTTTCATCCAGCTCAGCTCGAAGTAATTTAGAATCCAGCATTGCTAATCCTATGCTTTAGTTATTTGAATATTCAGTAGCTTGCTACTGAATCACTGCTAAACCCCTAAAACTGGTGTTATTTCGACCAATTTATAACGATTTAATTGAAATTTTATGACTAGGTAACGATATCCAAAAAAGACTACTTTTCATAGCGTTTTTGTGGGCTTTTTGCGTCCAAATCCGCCAGATAATCTAGCTTCTCGCCAATTTTGGTCTCTAAGCCTCGTTTTGTTGGGAAATAGTATTGCTTCTCTCCCATTTCAGGAGGCAGATACTTTTCACCAGCGGCGTAGGCTCCTGGTTCGTCATGAGCATAACGGTATTCTTGCCCGTAGCCCATGTCCTTCATCAAAGTTGTCGGTGCATTTCGCAAATGATGCGGCACTTCATATTCAGGAAGATTGTGAGCATCTGTTAACGCTTGCTTCCACGCGGTGTAAACGGCGTTACTCTTTGGTGCACATGCGAGATAAACAACCGCCTGCGCAATCGCACGCTCCCCTTCAGCAGGGCCAATGCGCGTGAAGCAATCCCAAGCCGACATCGCTACCTGCATGGCGCGAGGATCAGCGTTACCGATATCTTCAGAAGCAATCGCCAGCAAGCGTCTAACGATATACAAAGGATCACAACCCGCAGCAATCATTCGTGCTGACCAGTACAAGGCCGCATCAGGGTTTGAGCCACGAATTGACTTATGAACCGCGGAGATTAGGTCGTACCAAATATCACCCTTGTTATCGAAACGAGCGACTTTCTCACCAGCCACTTCAGCCAACAACTGCAAGGTTATCGCTTTCTCGCCTTTATCGTTGTCTTCTGCCATGTCATACAGCAGTTCAAGGTAGTTAAGCGACATACGCGCGTCGCCGTTAACCAGTTCTGCAAGGCGATCTAAAACATTATCAGCAAAATCAACAGGCACATCACCTAACCCACGTTGCTTATCTTCAATCGCTTGGCGAATGACAAGAGAAATATCATCTGTGTTCAGGGACGTCAGTTTGTAGACACGCGCACGTGACAACAAAGCGTTGTTCAGTTCAAAAGATGGGTTTTCTGTCGTCGCACCAATAAAGGTCACGGTGCCATCTTCGATATGAGGCAGAAAAGCATCTTGCTGACTTTTGTTAAAGCGATGGACTTCGTCCACAAACAGGATGGTTCTGCGCCCTGCTTGCTTGTTCTCGCGCGCTTTTTCAATTGCAATACGAATGTCTTTTACGCCCGAGGTTACCGCCGATACGCGTTCCACTTCAGCATTCGCATAGTTTGCTGCAACTTCGGCTAACGTCGTTTTACCGGTGCCCGGAGGCCCCCACAAAATCATCGAGTGGATATGGCCCGCTTCCAACGCTCTGCGAAGTGGTTTACCTGGGCCTAATATATGCTGCTGACCGATGTACTGTTCGACAGTTTCCGGTCTCATACGAGCAGCAAGGGGACGAAAATCTTCGTCCCCCGCAAAATCTAAGCTGTAATTACTCAATTGCAATCTCTTGATTCGTTGATGGCATTAATGCCTATCGACGTACTACCAAACGATCTGCTTGTTTAGATCAGTTTCTTTGGTCGTCGACCTCGACACCTTCCGGTGCCACAAAAGTAAAGCGGTCTGCTGCAGGTTTACCCAAATCAACATTGCTAAAGGTAAACTCACCTTTTTGACCGTCTTGTTCAATCACATTAAAGCCCTGAACAATGCCCTTTTCGGTGATATTAATCTGGAAGTCGCCCTGATTAGAATCGACAGCAGTTGGCGTTAGCGTGAATTGGTTACCCGTTTGCACCACATTATAGTTATCCCAATCACTTTCTTGGTTACGTGTAAGCAGGACAAAAGGTGTCTGTGATGTCGCTTGCTCTTGCCAATAAATGCTCACTTGCTCAATGAACGGGCTGTAGTACCACAAGCTTTGGCCATCAGATACCAACAAGTTTTCATCAGGGAACGTGGTCTCCCAGCGGAACAGGCTTGGGCGTGCAATCTCTACCGTGCCCTCACCTTCCATAACAACATCACCATCAGGGCTGGTCACGACTTGTTTAAAGTCAGCGCTGAAGCCTGCGTTTAATGCCAAGCGGCTACTCAACTCTTCTTTCGGAGAAGCAAACACTGAGAAGCTCATAAATAAAAGTGCGAATACTTTTTTCA
This sequence comes from Vibrio sp. 10N.261.52.C11, assembly GCF_041471405.1. Taxonomy (NCBI): domain Bacteria; kingdom Pseudomonadati; phylum Pseudomonadota; class Gammaproteobacteria; order Vibrionales; family Vibrionaceae; genus Vibrio; species Vibrio sp. 10N.261.52.C11. Next base: position 170,549 of record NZ_JBFROI010000014.1, on the reverse strand, counting down.
TCAATAATCCTGTTAGAACATAAGTCGGTCATATTTTCGATTTGACCGACTGAATAGTTATGAGTTCCTACCGGAACTAATCTTTTGGTGGCGCTGGTGCTAAGACTTCTCGGTTACCGTTATGACCTGGAGCACTTACTATACCTTGAGCTTCAAGTTGCTCGACAATACGTGCAGCACGGTTGTAGCCAATCTTGAATCGACGCTGTACGCCTGAAACTGAGCCACGACGTGAATGAACAACGTGTTCTACCACTTGATCAAACAGAGGATCGACCTCTTCATCACCTTCCATCTTCTCACCCGGAAGCAAGGTTTCTGGGGTTTGTTCGCCGTTGGTGATTTCATCAATATAGTTTGGCTTACCACGCGCTTTCCAGTTATTCACGACTGCGTGTACATCGTCATCAGATGCAAAGGCACCGTGAACACGAGTTGTATGGCTAGAACCCGGTGGCAAGTAAAGCATATCACCCATGCCCAATAGTGATTCCGCACCACCTTGGTCAAGGATAGTTCGTGAATCCGTTTTAGTTGATACCGTAAAGGCCACACGGGTTGGAATGTTCGCTTTAATAAGACCAGTAATAACATCCACTGATGGACGTTGCGTCGCTAGGATCAAGTGAACACCCGCCGCACGTGCTTTTTGTGCCAAACGTGCAATCAGTTCTTCAACCTTCTTACCAACCACCATGATTAGGTCGGCAAATTCATCAACGATAACCACAATGTAAGGCAGCTTCTCAAGCAATGGCGCTTCTGGGTCCATGCTGTCGCCCGGCTTCCACAGTGGATCGTGAATTGGGTGACCCGCTTCCGCTGCCATCTTAAGCTTATCGTTGTAACCTTTAATGTTACGAACGCCTAATGCTGACATCAGCTTATAACGTCGTTCCATCTCGCCAACACACCAACGAAGGGCGTTCGACGCATCTTTCATGTCGGTTACCACTTCAGACAATAGATGAGGAATACCCTCATAAACCGATAGCTCAAGCATTTTCGGGTCGATCATGATGAAGCGAACATCTTCCGGTGATGCTTTGTAAAGCATACTCAGAATCATTACGTTCACACCTACCGACTTACCAGAACCGGTTGTACCTGCAACCAGAACGTGAGGCATTTTCGATAGATCAGCAATAACGGCTTCACCAGCGATGTCTTGTCCTAGAACCACTGTCGTTGGCGATTTCGCTTCTTGGAACTGAGGGCTAGCAACCACGTCTGAGAAGAATACCGTTTGGCGACTCATATTCGGCAGTTCTAAGCCAACATAAGGTTTACCCGGAATCACTTCTACGACACGTACTGCCAATGCAGAGAGCGAACGCGCTAAGTCCATAGAAAGGCCAGAAATACGGCTTACTTTCACACCTGGAGCCAGATCAAGTTCGAATCGAGTGATTACTGGACCTGGGAAAATGTCGACAACGTCTGCTTTGATCTTGTAGTCCGCTAGCTTAGATTCAACAAGACGAGCAATTGCCTCTAGCGCATCACGGTCAATAAAGGTTTCACGCTTTTCAGGGTGGAATAACAATTCAAGCGTGGGTAATGGCTCAGCAGGCTTAGGTAAATTAACATCTTGTTGAACCAAGAACGGATTCTGCGCCGCTGCCATATTCGCTTGGGCTTCAGAAACAATGCTTTGGAATGCGGCGACATCTTGATCTTGATCTTGATGCGCAGGTTCTTCTTCCGTTACTTCTTCCCAAGGAAGATCAACAGTTGGCTCTAGGTTTTGTGCTGTTGGCTGTTCAGGTTCTGAATGTTCTTCTTGATAAGGGAAAGGTTCAAACTGTTCTTCGATTAATGCTGCGTCAGCTAATTCAGCTTCAGCCTGTTCTGATTCAAGCTCTGAGCCCTGTTGGTAGCTTTGCTCTTCCGTAACATCAAACGGTGAAGGTTGTGCAGAGAAATCGTCTTCCACGGTTGCTTCTGGCTCGCCCATAGGTGAAGCGTATAAAGATTCAGGTTGAACATCTTCAGAACCAAATTCGCCATTTACTTGTGGTGAGCTATCTAATTCTGGTTCAGCACTTCTAAGGTCAGCATGAGCAGGGCCAACTTCTGGTTGTTCGTTCTGCATGTATTGTTGGTAAGCAACCTGAGAATCATGCGCGTCAACCTGATCTTGTTCTGCTAGGTCATCTTCATACATGGCCGCATTTTCTAGCTGCTCTATCGTTGCATTCAACTGTTTAGAGCGCTCAATACCTTCTTCTAGCGGTTCTTCTGGCGCTTGGTAAACAGCTGCTGCAGGGATCGTTTGCTCTGACTCAATTACCGCTTGAGGCTGAACCTGAGGTTCTTCATGAACAGGAGCTTCTTGTTTCGCAGGAGCATCGACAGGCATATGAATATTGTAATGACGCTTCGGCGATGCAGCATTGTCTCGCGCATTTGTCGCCACGTCTGCCGACTCATTGGTCGCAGAAAAACTCATCGCAGGATCTAGCGGATCATGCTCTGTTGATTCTTTGTTGCCTTCTATAGCAGGAACATCGCGGTAAGTTGGCGCTTGATGCTGCTGATGACGTTCTTCGATTAAATCGCGGTCTGCTGATTCTCTTAATTGAGGCTCAAGCAGCTCTTGGTCTTGTCCACGAGCCTTATTAACAGCAGACGTGAAGAATTTGATGGCACATTCACCCAACCATTCCACAATACTTAACCAAGAAATACCGGTTAATAGAGTAAAGCCAGCCCCCCATAAGAAAAGAAGAACCAGCGTACTACCAAGAACATTCAACGTTGGAAGAGCAAGGCTTGTTAAGACGTCGCCCACTACGCCACCGGATGAAAAGTACCAGATGTCGTCAAAGTTGATATCCGCTAAACCACAACTCGTAAGAATTAGGATAGTCAGGCCAAGTAAGCGAGTGCCCCACAGCATGAAGTCGATCTGCTCGTCTTCATTACGTTTGCGGAATAATACCCACGCAGCAACCGTCACTAAGATAGGCAAAGGGTAAGCCAAAGAACCAAATACGAAGAAAAGCGTATCCGCCAACCAAGCACCTAGGTAGCCACCCGCATTTTGAATGTCACCACCCCACGCCGTTTGCGACCATGATGGGTCTGCAGGACTAAAAGTTAATAACGCAACGGCAAGTAGAATAGAGAAGAGAACACCGAGAATCAGACTGCACTCTTTGAGACGTTGAGAACCACTCAAACGAGGAGACTGAGGCTCTTCACTCGTTTTAATGATTGTTTCTACTTTATTACTGCTCTGCTTGAACATAAACCAACTTAATAATTAAACGGGATAAAAACATCTCGAGCGGCCAAAGCCGCTCGTTTCAATGAAACTACTGTTGATTTAACCATATCAAACAGAAAAACCCAATTCCAGAAAGCAAGAAAGCGGAACAAATGTCCGCTTTCTTTCATTTCACCAATTGTGACTAACGAGTTTTAATCACAAGTTGATTGGTTTGTTTCACTTCTTCCATTACTACGTAAGTTCGAGTGTCGTTTACGCCCGGTAGACGAAGTAACGTATCACCCAGTAGCTTACGGTAAGCACCCATATCAGATACACGTGTTTTTAGAAGATAGTCAAAATCACCCGACACTAAATGACACTCTTGGATGTCATCCAGTTTCTGCACAGCGGTGTTGAATTGTTCGAACACATCTGGCGCACCACGGTTCAACGTAATTTCAACAAACACTAAAAGTGAAGCATCAAGGTACTGTGGGTTCAGCAACGCTGTGTACCCAGTAATGTAACCTTGACGTTCTAAACGACGAACACGTTCAAGACATGGAGTTGGAGAAAGTCCTACTCGTTTTGAGAGTTCAACGTTTGAGATACGACCGTCTTTTTGCAACTCATTAAGAATGTTGCGGTCAATACGATCTAGTTCCTTGGACGGCTTCTTATAATTGTCTGCCATTTTTTATTCCACCTTATTACTTCCTTGCAAAAAAATATACTACAACTTTTTAATATTCAGTATCAAATTTTATCTAAACCTATCTATACTAGATATTAATTCGACAGAATTACCCTACACATAGATAAAACAACCAAAATAAAATGAGGAGTCAGGATGATCATTGGCGTACCTAAGGAAATCAAGAACCACGAATACCGCGTTGGTATGACCCCAGCTAGCGTGAGAGAACTAATCTCACACGGCCACCAAGTTTTTGTAGAAACCAATGCCGGTACTGGTATCGGTTTTTCAGACGATGATTACATCGCTGTAGGCGCATCCATTCTTCCTACTGCTGCTGACGTTTTCGCGAAAGCAGAGATGATTGTAAAGGTTAAAGAACCTCAAGCTGTCGAGCGAGCTATGCTTCGCGAAGGGCAAATATTATTTACCTATTTACACCTTGCACCAGATTTTCCACAAACTGAAGAGCTTATCAAGAGCAAAGCTGTCTGCGTAGCCTATGAGACTGTAACAGATAATATGGGTCGCTTGCCACTATTAGCACCAATGTCTGAAGTAGCTGGTCGTATGTCTATTCAAGCAGGTGCACAAACATTAGAGAAATCTAACGGTGGTTGTGGTCTTCTTCTTGGTGGCGTTCCAGGTGTTGAACCAGCAAAAGTTGTTGTTGTTGGTGGCGGTGTTGTAGGTGCTAACGCAGCACGTATGGCTGTAGGCCTTCGCGCTGATGTTACAATTCTTGACCGTAACGTAGATACACTGCGTCGACTTGATGAAGAATTCCAAGGTCGCGCAAAAGTGGTTTATTCTACTGAAGACGCCATTGAGAAGCATGTTCTAGAAGCAGACCTAGTAATTGGTGCAGTACTAATTCCTGGCGCAGCAGCTCCAAAATTGGTTACAAAAGAGCACATCGCTAAGATGAAGTCAGGTTCAGCAGTTGTTGATGTTGCAATCGACCAAGGCGGTTGTTTCGAGACTTCTCACGCAACCACTCACGCAGACCCAACTTACATTGTTGATGACGTAGTTCACTACTGTGTTGCAAACATGCCTGGCGCTGTTGCTCGTACTTCAACTTACGCACTAAACAATGCAACACTTCCTTACATTGTTAAGCTAGCGAACAAAGGCTACCGCGAAGCACTTCTATCTGATGAAGGCTTCCTAGAAGGTCTAAACGTTATTCACGGTAAAGTAACTTGTAAAGAAGTTGCAGAAAGCTTTGACCTTGAATACGTAGACCCAGCAGAAGCAATCGCAATGTTTAACTAATGATGTAATGACTAACTGAACGCAATAATCTTCTCGTTGAAGCGTTCAGTTAACTCATACACATTAAACAAAAAGCCAGTACGACATTATGTCGCGCTGGCTTTTTTGCATTAATGGATTTAGTTCGTAAAAACACGTAACAGTACGGTTTACCACTAGCGCTCGATTTTAACCCCATGAATCAATAGATTTCTTGGCGTAATACTGCGTTCACAGAACTCTTCAATCGTAGCTTCATAACCTTGCTCTTGCAGATAGATAGCGCGATCTAAAGCCAGCCATATCTCTAATGGTCGTCTAAAGACTTGTTGAACCAAACTCAGCTTTTCCATTTCCCAGAAAAGCGCTTCGCCTTGAATCAAATAAGAGTCAAAATCAATATCTGAGCCCAGCGATAGCTCTTTCACTTCAGATGCCCAACGGCAGAAAGATTCAAAACCCTCAGCTAACTCTGATTTTTTGATGCTCGGTACAGGAATGTATTCGTCAATGTTAAGTTCAGCCTTAAGCAACTGGCTGAAGCCTAGACGATAGCTCATCTCTAGTTGACGATGTCTTTTTACTCTTTCACCACCAGTAACGGTTTCTTGAAGCGGGATTCTCAAGTCGCTCTTACTTAACGTTAATGCTGAGCTTTTCGCGATAGAAGACATCGCTTGATAGTTTTCGTCTCGAATAAGATGATAACAACAAGGGGAAATCGTGACCGCTGGTAGCCCATGTGACACTGACTTTTTAACTAGCTCAACATGAAGATCACCACAAGCATGAAGGGCCACGGCATGTTGGTACGAATTAAACACGTCATCGGCCTTGTCTGAAAACGCATCTCCTTGAACAAAATCCATCGCTAACTTCTGGTCATCCGCAATCTTTTGTCCGCTTTCGCATAACGATTGCTGCCATTCAAAGCTAGTGACTTTTTGATCCGATTGCTGAGATAGGATTCGACCAAGAAAGCCTTTACCAGAACACCACTCGAGCCACTCTTTGCCATGGTGATGGCATAATGCAGCCTCGCCCATTGCGACAATTTGATGTAGCTTTCGGCCAGGAATACCATCAGCAGTACCACGTGGGAGGTCTAAACCAACCAAAGCAGTGTTATCGAACTGGATGTTTTGGGTAGCAGTTTCTAATTCAGGTAGGAAACGAGTCAGTTCCTCAATCAAAAGCTGAGGCTGCTCTTTTAAGGTTTGAATGCTTTCATTATCTAAGCTTTCTAACCAATCAACGAGTGGACGATTGACCTCTTTCCACGGCTGCTGTTGAGTTTGGCATAGGTGAAAAGGCTCTGAACGCCAGTAAATCTGGTGCTCTAGCAAAAATGAATCGAGTATTTTAAATCGTGAATGCATGCTTCCCCCTATGATGCGTGGATTGTAGGGGTAAGAGGTCGAAATGGAAAGGCCCGATAAAGAAAACGAAAACTAAAAGCCCAAAAGAAAAACGGCCTGCAAATACAGGCCGAATAAGAATCAAAATTTACACGATGAGATTAACGAACTGGCAGTTCGATATCTTTAAACATCTCTTCGATCTCTTCGTTCGATTTCAAAGAAATAGCTTGCTCAACCACAGGGCGAGTTAAGTGCGGTGCAAAACGCTCCATGAAATCAAACATGTAAGAACGCAAGAAGGTGCCTTTTCTAAAACCAATGCTGGTTGTGCTCGCACCAAATAGATGGCTCGCATCAATCGCAACCAAATCAGTATCTTGCTCGTGGTCAATAGCCATACTTGCAATTACACCAACACCAATGCCCATACGAACGTAGGTTTTGATTACGTCTGCATCGGTCGCAGTAAACACAACACGCGGTGTTAAACCTACTTTGTTAAACGCGGTATCAAGCTCAGAACGGCCAGTGAAACCAAATACATAAGTCACGAGAGAGTAAGCCGCAAGATCTTCGATCGTGATATTACGCTTCTGTGCCAGGGGATGATCTTTGGTCACGACGATCGAACGGTTCCAGTGGTAACAAGGCAGCATAATCGCATCTTGGTAAAGGTGTAGCGCTTCCGTTGCAATCGCAAAATTCGCTGTACCTTTAGCGACGGCTTCTGACATTTGGCTTGGCGTACCTTGGTGCATGTGAAGCGATACTTTTGGATAGCGCGCCGTGAAACCTTTAATCACATCAGGCAGTGCATAACGAGCTTGAGTATGAGTCGTTGAAATATTCAATGTACCCATCTCTGGATGTGTGTGTTCACCCGCTACCGCTTTAATGCTTTCAACGCGCGCCAAAATCTCTTGAGAGATACGAATGATATCCTCACCCGCTTGGGTAACCTGCGTTAGATGCTTGCCGCTACGCTCAAAAATCTGAATGCCTAGTTCGTCTTCAAGTAATCTAACTTGCTTACTAATGCCAGGCTGAGATGTGTACAAACTCTCTGCTGTAGCTGAAACATTTAGGTTATGGTTTACAACCTCAACAATGTACTTCAGTTGCTGTAACTTCATATCTAACCTCGTAATCCTTTACTCATTTCTGTGCTAACTTATTTGCAAAGAGAGCGTTATAGTCGCGTGTAATATAATTAATAGTTATAACGCTTCGAACACAAAAATGACAGGAAAATTGAGTTTTTCTAGCTTAACAAACAAAAACATCACTAACGCTTTGCAACCCAACCCTCATTCTCATACATTAGTTGGTAAGTTTTGATTGCCGATTTCGCTCAACAAGAGATAATCAGAAATTGCAATTTACGAGTGCCGATACACAATGGAATCGTGTATCCTCTCCAGTTAGCTATAGAAAATAATAAGCAGACTCAAATATATGAATATTGGTTTAATAATCGTCTTAGTAGCCGTTCTTTTGGTGTTAGTTTTAGGCTACAACATCATGCTTCAATATAAAGTTAAGGTAGAAACAGCGAAGAAACAGGAAGCTTCTCGTTATCTAACCATTATTGACGGTACAGAAGAACTGATTGGCAACGCTCATCACATGCCGTTTAGCCAAGATCTTCTTGTATGCTTAAACAATCGAATTCTTGATGCATTAGAAAACATGTATCAACTCGATCCAAAAAATAAGCAGCTTGACCAACGCATTGAAAGCGTAAAACAACAAATCACTCAGCTAAAAGAGAACTACAAAGGTGGCGAGAGTACCGCTTTCCGCGTACCAAGTAGTGACAAGCAAGCGATCATGATGCTTAAGTTAGTTAAACGCCTGCGTGATACGGTGCGCAACGAGCACAATAAAGGCCGTTTCGAGACTCAAGCTTATGTGGTTGAAAATGCTCGCCTAGAAACAATTCAAATCCGTATTAACATTGAAAATGTTATCAAACGTGCAAACGATTCGATTTCTCGCGGACAACCGGGAACAGCGATTCAGCTATTACGCAAAGGTATTGATGCTTTGGCGACTAAGAACGACTCGTACTCTAATCAAGCCAAAGAAAAGCTTCAACAGATGCTTAACGAGCTTGACCAGAAACGCCAAGACAAAAACGCTCAAGATTTGCAGCAGATGGAATCTAAAGAACGAGAAGACGATATGGATGCCCTCTTCGGTCAGAAGAAGAAATGGTAACAGTCTAACTCAACACTTAAAGGCCGCCTTATTTACATTAAATAGGCGGCCTTTTTTGTAGCTGTTGAATTTCCTTTCTCTGTATAGGGAGATCTCTTGAGCTGTGATAAAATCCCCGCATTATCAACAAACTTTCCCTGACCATGTATCAAGAATTACTCGCTCCAATCCACTCTTTTCTTAAAGCCGAAACGCCAGATTCATGGATAGATGAAGCCAAAAAGCCAGAAAATCTTCACATCATTCTACGCGATCACATGCTGTGTGAACTTAAGGCGGCACAGAGTGCTTTATTCCTTATTCGCAAGTACGCCGTCGATAAAGAAAGCGCGAAGCAACTGAATGAATGGATTTTGCCATACGAGCAATTTGCTTACCGTCGTATCGGAGACTTAGAGTCTCTGCGTGGTAAAAGCAACGTATCCAAGCAAATAACAGCGAAAGAAAGCTGTAATTACGGTGCTGACCTAATCGATAAGATGGTTTTACTGATCAAAGAAGAGCTGCATCACTTCTACCAAGTCATGGAGTTGATGGAGAAGAAAGGCGTGACTTACCAGCCAATCGAGGCGGGTCGTTACGCTAAGGGCTTGATCAAACAAGTTAAGACTTACGAGCCTGATGCTCTGGTTGATAAGCTTATCATCGGTGCGTTTATTGAAGCTCGCTCTTGTGAGCGCTTCGCTAAATTGGCTCCTTTCTTGGAAGAAGACATGGAGAAGTTTTACGTGTCTCTACTTCGTTCAGAAGCTCGCCACTACCAAGATTACCTTGAGCTAGCAGAACAGATCGCAGGGAAAGATATTTCAGAGCGTATTTCGCATTTTGCTCAAGTAGAAGCTGATCTTATCACTTCAGAAGACAGCGACTTCAAATTCCATAGTGGTGCTCCGGTTTAGGCTCCACACAGAACATTCAGTCCAGTTTAGACTAATCCAGACTAAAAAATTAAGGCCAGCAATTTGCTGGCCTTCTTTATTTATATCTCAATCCAAATATAGACTTAAGCAAGCGTACCGTTGATCTCTGCAAGTACAGCAGCAGGGTCTATCGCTTGCGTAATCGGACGACCAATAACAAGGTAGTCTGAACCTGATTCAATCGCTTTAGAAGGCGTCATGATGCGCTTCTGGTCACCAACATCTGCGCCGACAGGACGAATACCTGGAGTAACTAGCTTGAACTCTTGACCAAGTGCACCTTTAAGCAAAGAAGCCTCTTGTGCAGAACATACAACACCGTCTAAGCCAGAGTTTTTCGTTAGAGAAGCCAAGCGCATCACGTGTTGTTGTGGTTCAAGATCCAGACCGATACCCGCTAAGTCAGATTGCTCCATACTGGTGAGTACCGTTACACCGATTAACAGTGGACGATCTTTGCCATAAGGTTCTAAGATTTCGCGAGAAGCCGTCATCATACGCTCACCGCCACTTGCGTGTACGTTCACCATCCAAACACCCAGTTCAGCGGCAGCACGGACTGCTTTTGAACATGTGTTCGGGATGTCGTGGAATTTAAGGTCTAAAAATACTGAGAAACCACGCTTATGTAATTCACGAACAAATTCAGGGCCAAACAGGGTAAACATCTCTTTGCCCACTTTTAGGCGGCAAGATGCTGGGTCAATTCGATCGACAAAGGCTAACGCATCCGCTTGATTATCATAATCCAAGGCTACAATGATTTTTTGGTCGTTCATTTCATCTCCTAACGCAGTTAACTTTCTAAAAATTTCTAATCACCTAAGCAGGTGATAAATAACAGTCATAAAAATGCAGCCCGAAAGCTGCAATTAATAATTTGGTCTTAAAGTGACCACAAATCTATTCACCATCAAGCCCACGAATAGGCTTGATCGTCCCCCACCCTTTACATGAAGGGCAGTGCCAATACAAAGAGTGTGTCGAGAAACCACACTGACGACAACGGTAATGAGGCTTAACCTTAAGCTGTTCACCAACCATAGATTGAAGTGTGGTTAAGCTGTCTTTTGCTCGGCCTTCTTCTGCTTCCGCTAGGTGGTAATCGATTAATCGATAAAAACCTTTCATGGTTGGATTTTTAACAAGCTGCTTTGTCAGTAACTCTTGAGCAGAGCCTACATCTTCATGGTGAGCAACCAATTGCGCCAGCATCAGTTCGGCAGATACACCGGCTTTCTTCTGAATACACGCTTTGAGGAACTCGACCAATTGAGCTTCTTGTCCAAGCTTGTGGTAACACTCAGCAAGGGTTGGCAACACCTCACTGATAAAATCGATATCTTGTTCAAGTACCGATTCAAGACAATCAATTGTCTTTTGGTAATCTTCGTTCGCTAAGTGGAACTTCCCTAGCGCGATACTTGCGCGAACACATTTAGGGTCTTCAGAAAGCGCCTTCTTAAAATGCTGAAGCGCTTTAGAACGATTACCATCGGCTTGTTCTTGCATTGCAAGCTCACACCAGAAATGCGCGACTGTGGCACGCATCTTCATTTTTTTCTTGCCGAGCTTAACTAAGATATTTCCGTAATGGATAGCCTTGTTCCACTCACGGGTCTGCTGATAAATAGCCACCAACTGCTGTAAAGCGCCCTCTTTATGGTCAGGTTCTTCTACAAGTTGTTCAAAGATTTTTTCAGCGCGATCAAGGAAGCCAGAGACCATGTAGTCTTTAGCTAATTGTTGCAGTGCGAGATTTTTCTGATCGAGGGTAAGCCCCGAACGAGAGATGAGATTTTGGTGAATACGAATAGCGCGGTCGACTTCGCCTCTTGAGCGGAACAAGTTGCCCAAAGCCAAGTGAGTATCGATGGTTTCATTGTCTACTTGAAGCAGTTCAATAAAGTGATCAACCGCTTTGTCAGATTGATCTGACAGTAATAGGTTCAAACCCGTCACGTATTGACGGGAGATCTGGTGTGATTGCTTTTGTTTTTCTTGCTGAGCGTTACGATTACCCATATACCAGCCATAAGCGGCTGCGATGGGCAAAAGTAAGAACAGTAACTCTAACATCAAATATAGCCTTTAAGCTTTAGTATCAGCAGGGACCTGCTTTGATTGCTTATTGAGTTGCTTCTTCAAGCGATGAATTTTTAGCTGAGACCGCATGTGCATATTACCAAAGACTAACCAAGCAAGGGCGAAGCCTGAAACGAATACAACACCTAATAAACTTGATAGGTGGAAGTCACCTTGCGCTAGCAGATAGTTGAAATTCACAGTTGTTTGGTTTTGAGAGCCTAAAGCCAGTGCAATTAGGAAAAGTGCGATAACGGCGACTATTTTTATAATTTTCATAGTTCATCACTCATTGGTTGGTTAGCTGTACGATTATGCAGGAAAATTACTAATCAGACCACCATATTATGGTCATAAAAAAGCGGCATACATTATAGTATGCCGCTTTTCTTAATTCCGATAAGTAGGCTACATTCCTGAGTTTACTCGTTCACGCAGCTCTTTACCTGGTTTGAAGTGAGGAACGTATTTACCTTCTAACTCAACCTTGTCACCAGTCTTTGGGTTACGTCCAACACGAGGCTCACGATAATGCAGAGAAAAGCTGCCAAAACCGCGAATTTCGATTCGATCACCACTTTCTAGTGTTGAAGCCATATGCTCTAAAATGTCTTTTACAGCGTCTTCAATTTCTTTTGCAGAAAGATGCGTTTGCTCAGCGCACAGTCTCTCAATCAATTCAGACTTAGTCATAGTTACCCTCGTTGGTTTTCTTTTTAGAAATTATAGACCTATCGGAAAAATAAGCAAAAAAAAAGGAGCCTTACGGCTCCTTTCTTGGCTAGATAGCTATAATTCTCTTAATGAGAAGCTATTATTCGCCTTTAGCAGCTTTGAATGCGTCTGCCATTGCGTTACCGAACGCGCCTTCTTCAGACTTGTTCAGTGAAGCCATTGCTTCTTGCTCATCAGCTTCATCTTTAGCTTTGATAGATAGGTTGATTACGCGGTTCTTACGGTCTACACCAGTGAACTTCGCTTCAACGCTGTCGCCAACGCTTAGGATTAGAGATGCATCCTCGATACGGTCGCGAGAAACTTCAGAAGCGCGGATGTAACCTTCAACGCCTTCGATTAGCTCGATAGTAGCGCCTTTCGCGTCAACTGCAGTAACAGTACCGTTTACAAGAACACCTTTCTTGTTGTCAGCAACGTATGCGTTGAACGGGTCGTTTTCCATTTGCTTAACGCCAAGAGAAATACGCTCACGCTCTGCATCTACTGCTAGAACAACAGCAGAGATTTCGTCGCCTTTCTTGTATTCACGTACAGCTTCTTCGCCGGCAGCGTTCCAAGAAATGTCAGATAGGTGTACAAGACCGTCGATACCGCCTTCTAGACCGATGAAGATACCAAAGTCAGTGATAGACTTGATCTTACCAGTAACTTTGTCGCCCTTAGCTTGCATTTCTGCAAATGACTGCCATGGGTTAGCTTTACACTGTTTCAGACCTAGAGAGATACGACGACGTTCTTCGTCGATATCAAGAACCATAACCTCAACTTCGTCGCCAACATTAACAACTTTAGAAGGGTGGATGTTCTTGTTAGTCCAATCCATTTCAGAAACGTGTACTAGACCTTCAACGCCTTCTTCGATTTCAACGAAGCAGCCGTAGTCAGTTAGGTTTGTAACACGACCAGAAAGCTTGTGACCTTCTGGGTAACGCTTAGCGATTGCTACCCATGGATCTTCGCCTAGTTGCTTAAGACCTAGTGAAACACGAGTGCGCTCACGATCGAACTTAAGAACTTTAACTAGGATTTCGTCACCAACGTTAACGATCTCTGATGGGTGCTTAACGCGCTTCCAAGCCATATCTGTGATATGTAGAAGACCGTCAACACCGCCAAGGTCAACGAATGCACCGTAGTCAGTAAGGTTCTTAACGATACCTTTAACTTCAGTACCTTCTTGTAGAGTTTCAAGAAGTTCGTCACGCTCAACACTGTTTTCAGATTCGATAACAGCACGACGAGAAACAACAACGTTGTTACGCTTCTGGTCTAGCTTGATTACTTTGAACTCTAGCTCTTTGTTTTCTAGGTGAGCAGTGTCACGGATAGGACGTACGTCTACTAGAGAACCAGGAAGGAAAGCACGGATACCGTTAAGTTCAACAGTGAAACCGCCTTTAACTTTACCGTTGATGATACCAACAACAGTTTCAGCTTCTTCGCAAGCTTTCTCAAGTACGATCCAAGCTTCGTGACGCTTAGCTTTCTCACGAGAAAGTTGAGTTTCACCGAAACCATCTTCAACAGCGTCTAGAGCTACGTCTACTTCAGCACCAACTTCAACTTCAAGTTCGCCAGCAGCGTTCTTGAATTGTTCAGCAGGGATAGCAGATTCAGACTTAAGACCAGCGTCTACAAGAACGAAACCGTTCTCGATAGCTACTACAGTACCTTTAACGATGCTGCCTTGTTGGAATTCAGTTTCAGATAGAAACTCTTCAAAGAGTTGAGCAAAAGATTCAGTCATTATTTAATCTTCAATAATTAAACGTCCATGGGTATCCTACCGCATGGGGTTGATAAATTCGCCGGTCATCATCCTTGCGACCAACGTTCGTACTAGCTCGGCGAAATTACCCAGCCAGTTTCGATTCAATATAGTGTAGTGCTTTTTCTACTACCTGCTCAATATTCATTGAGGTGGAATCAAGCACTAGAGCATCCTCTGCAGGGCGAAGTGGCGCCACTGGGCGATTACGATCTCGGTCGTCTCGCTCTTGGATCTCGCTCAAAAGGTCGTCAAATTTAACATCTAACCCCTTTTGTTGCAACTGTTTAAGGCGGCGACTCGCACGCTCTTCAGCACTTGCATCTAAAAATATTTTCGCTTCAGCTTCAGGAAACACAACCGTTCCCATGTCACGGCCATCTGCAACCAAACCAGGCGCAGCGCTGAATGCACGTTGACGACGAAGCAGTGCTTCGCGAACGCGAGGTAAAGCAGCAACTTTTGAAGCCGCCATGCCAGTCTCTTCTTTACGAAGTTCACCAGACACATCTTCACCTTCTAGGATAACCTTAACTAAGTCGCCTTCAGCAATAAACTGCACGTCTAAGTGTGTAGCAAGCGGTACTAAAGCATCCTCTGATTCAGTATCCACACCATGGTGAATTGCCGCTAAAGCCAATACGCGATAGATCGCGCCTGAGTCTAGAAGATGAAAGCCTAGCTTATCTGCTAGCAACATACACAGGGTACCTTTACCTGCACCACTTGGTCCATCAACCGTAATCACTGGGCTTTGAGAAGGCATCTTTTACTCCACGTTTTGTCGTAAGTTTTATTCTGTACTAGCGATTCGCCACTACTTTATAGGCGGCATATTATAGAGAAAAATTGGAACTCGAGCGAGGTAAATCTCAGATAATTCCGTGTTGATGATGCATAAACCAATGCAACTATCTCAATATCCGTTTGCTTAGGTTAATAAGACACGCACGCGCTTTTCGATAGCGCACTTTTCGATAGATAGAAAAAAGCCTCGCAATAGGCAAGGCTCATGATTTTTCATTTTGTAGAGCAAACAAGAATTCGCTCAAAGAAGCTTAACCAATAATAGCTCGAACCGCTTCTAGGTCTTCAGGCGTATCAACACCAGCCGCAGGTGCTTCCGCCGCAACGTCTACGTGGATTTTTTCACCGTACCAAAGTACTCGTAATTGCTCTAGGCACTCAATACGTTCAAGAGTGCTTGGTTCCCAGTTAATGTAGGTATTGATAAAACCCGCTCGGTAAGCATAGATACCAATATGACGAAGCAAAGGAGATTCCGCTGCAGTACCGTTGTTCGCGTAAGCATCGCGATCCCAAGGGATGGTTGCTCGGCTAAAATACAAGGCATAACCGTCTTTATCGGTTACAACTTTAACGGCATTAGGGTTAAACACTTCATCAGCATGAGTGATTTCCACACCTAACGTTGCCATCGGAGCTGTACTGTTAGCAAGATTGTTGGCAACCTGATTAATGATCGAAGGTGGGATAAGTGGCTCATCACCTTGAACATTCACGATAATATGATCATCAGGAATATTCATAACTTCAATCACTTCAGCTAGGCGTTCAGTGCCCGATTCGTGATTCGGTGATGTCATACAAACGGTCGCGCCAAATGCTTTAGCCGCTTTTTCAACTCGAGCGTCGTCGGTAGCGATAATAACGTTATCGGCACCCGCTTTCATTGACTGTTCGTATACCCATTGAATCATCGGCTTTCCACCAATGTCAGCAAGTGGCTTCCCTGGTAAACGGCTCGATTGGTATCTTGCAGGTATAACAACCGTATAAGACATTACTTACCCTCATCCATAGAAACGGTGCGAGCTTCAGGTTCTAAAAGAACAGGAATACCCTCTTTAATTGGGTAAGCAAGGCGATCAATTTTACAAACAAGCTCTTGCTTATCCTTGTCAAAAGTTAGTTTACCTTTACATACAGGGCAAGCAACGATCTCAAGTAGACGGTGATCCATAGTATTCCATAACCTCTTTTATTCTTTTTAAAATTTGCTGTTGCGAATCTTCATCGAACTGCGCAGAAACTGGAAGATACCACCAGTTATCTTGAGCATATTCTTCGCATTTTACAGCGTCTTTTTCTGTCATAATCAGATTCATACCTTTCTTAGCTAAGGCATGAAGTTCATCTTTATCAAAATCTTGATGATCGGCGAAACCCTGTGTGAATACCACATCACCATCAAGATCTTCCAATGTTTTAAAAAAGCGCGGTGGGTGGCCAATACCGGCAAAAGCAACCAGCTTCTGTAATTCTGCCACAGACCTTTTCTGACCAGTCTTTAGGTTAACCGCTTGGCTTGGAAGCAAAGACATCGAGAACTCTCGCCCATGCGCTTTACCGCCATTGTTAACCAAAAAGTCGACTTCATCTAAACGAGATACAGGCTCTCTTAACGGGCCTAAAGGAATTAGGCATTCGCTACCAAAGCGTCTTGCGCCGTCGATAACTGCAAATTCAATGTCGCGTTCAAGCGCGTAATGCTGAAGGCCATCGTCAGTGATAATCACATCAACACCTTTGCTCAGCAATGCTTTCACTGCGTTAGCTCGCACAGGGTCGACTGCGACTGGCGCACCAGTTCGCTTACGAATCAAGCGAGGTTCATCACCCGAATGCTCTGCTGGCGTATTTTCATTCAACACTAACGGATAGCTTGGTGCTTTTGCACCGTAACCACGAGACACAACTCCAGGTTTAAAGCCGTGAGCCTGAAGCATTTCTACTAACCAAATCACAACCGGGGTTTTACCATTTCCACCAGCGGTAATATTGCCCACAACAATAACAGGTAAAGGCGGGCGGTAGGTCTCTTTCTTCCCAGAGAGGTAAGCATCACGACGTTGACCACTAATCAATTTGAACAGCAGACTCAGTGGCCACAATAGCGGCCAGAGAAGATATTTCAACGGGTGATTGTTAAACCAAATCTTTTCGATCACAACAAAACCTAATTTATCCGCTGAACTGAATTCGGTGTAATTGTGCATAAGCACCATCATGCGCGATTAGCTCAGCATGTGCGCCCCTTTCTACAATATGACCATCATCAACCACTAGAATCTCATCAGCTTGCTCGATCGTAGAGAGTCGGTGTGCGATAACTAATACTGTTTTGTCTTTCTGCAGTTCTTCTAGTGCAGATTGAATCGCTCTCTCTGACTCGGTATCCAGTGCAGACGTTGCCTCATCAAGAATCAAAACTGGTGCATCTCTCAATAGCGCTCGTGCAATCGCAATTCGCTGTCTTTGACCACCTGATAGATTACCACCATTCTCGCCAACAACCGTATCAATACCGTTTTCCATGTTTTCGATAAACTCACTCGCATGGGCAAGTTTAGCTGCATGTTCAATCTGTTCGCGGGAATATTCATCGTGTGCGGCGTAAGCGATGTTGTTCGCGACCGTATCATTAAATAGGTGCACATTTTGAGATACAAGAGCAAAGTGCTCCCGCAGGTTTCTCAATTCGTAATCACGAATGTCGTGGCCGTCAAGCTCAATTGAACCTGAGTCTACATCATAAAAACGAGTAAATAGGTTGGCAATGGTACTCTTGCCCGAGCCAGAACGCCCAACAAGCGCAACCGTTTTACCTTTCGGTATATTGAAGCTGACCTTATCAAGTGCTGGTTTCTCTGCTCCTTCATAAGTAAACGTGACATCTTTTACTGCAACTTCACCCGTTACAGATTCAGGCTTCAACGTCCCTTTGTTTTGCTCAGTATCTAGATCCATCAAACCAAATAGAGTTGTACTCGCTGCCATACCGCGTTGGAACTGAGACGTTACACTAGTTAGTGCTTTTAATGGGCGCATTAAGCCGAACATCGCAGAGAAAATAACAGTAAATGTGCCGGGGGTTAACTCAGCTCGAATAGAGTCAAAGCTAGCTAAGATCAACACAGTCACAACGGCAACAGACGCAATCATCTGAATTATTGGGTTAGCGGCTGCTTGTGCTGTTACTAACTTCATACTCTGTTGGCGCATTTGGTTACTAACTTGATCAAAACGTTGCTTCTCTATGTCTTGACCACCATAAGTTAGAACTACTTTATGTCCTTTCAACATTTGCTCTGCAGACGACGCCACATGGCCCATACTTGTCTGCATATTTTTAGAGATCTTTCTGAATCGCTTAGAAACTATGGTAATAGCCCAAGCGACAACGGGTGCGACAGCAAATAGAACTAAAGACAACTGCCAGCTATTCCAGAACATCAGCGTCAACAAGCCAATAATACTTGCACCTTCACGGACAATACTGACTAACGCCTTACTGGTTGCTGCAGACACTTGCTCTGAATCGTAAGTAATTCGAGATAGCAATGCGCCTGTCTGTTCTTTATCGAAGAAAGAAACAGGCATGTGCATAAAGTGGCTAAAGATCTTACGACGAATTTCCATGACCACATTGCCAGAAACCCAACTGAGGCAATAGGTTGAAACAAAACCACTGACGCCACGCACAAACATCATAACAAATATGATAATTGGAAGTGTACGTAGGAAGTCTGACTCAGCGTTACCAAAACCTTCATCAAGCAGAGGCTTCAGTAAAGAAATCATATAGGTATCAGAAACGGCATTTATAATAAGCGCAATAACTGCAACACCAAGGCCGGCCTTATACAGTCGAATATAAGTCCAAAGTCTTTTAAATGTGACCCAGGTAGTTTCATCTGTTTGTGTTGACATAGAATCGCTTAATTTTCTCACAATAATCTATCTATTCTACTCCCTTACGAAGCATCTGCCTATACCACTGCCTGCCTTGTTGTTCTCTAATCGTATGATATTTCCAACCTTCCTGACTGATTGTGATGGTTATTTGTCCGCTTTCTCCGGTATCAAGCCAAGCAATACCCGTTTCATGATAACGTTCAATCACAGATTTGCTTGGCATTCCCCACTGATTACCTTTGGCCAAAGAAGCAATTGCTAGCTGAGGTGAAACTGCCTCAATAAACGGCTTAATCGACGACGAACTACTACCATGATGCGGTACAAGCATCACGTCGCTCTTGAGCCGCTGACCTTCACGAGCAAGTAGCCACTCACTTACCCGTTCAATATCACCAGTTAGCAACATCGAAAACTCAGAATTGGGCTCAAAAATTCTGACCACACACGAATGTGGGTTGTACGCCCTCTTTACTCTTTGAGGTGGCCATAAAACCTCAAAATCTAGACCCTGCCAGTTCCACGCCTCTCCCAAAGTACATGTTTGGATATTCGACTGAACTTGAACAGTCGATTGTGTTTGTTGATTGATGTTCTGACTGGCTCTTATCCACTTAGGATTGTAGTTTTCAAGTAACGCTGGATAGCCACCAGCATGGTCAGAATCGAAATGACTCACTATCACACCTTCCACCTCATGAACTCCTCTCTGGTTCAAGGTGGGAATCAGCAAGGATTCAACAATCGAACCTCCCTGCCACGCGTTGCCGAGATCGTAAACAACGACCTGATTGTTCTTTTCCAAAACTAAAGACAACCCATGCCCAACATCCAAGATATCGATTGTTAATTTGTTTTGCGGCTTACCGAACTCCCACCACAGTACAAACACTGCAATGACCAATATTGATAGTGTTCGTTTGAGATATCGACTGACGAACCCGAAAAATAAGATGAGGAATACAGACAACGCCATACTGTGATTATCAACTTGAATCCAAAATCGTTCAGAGAAAGGAAGGCTAAATACGAGAGGATCAAGCGACAAGTCGACCAACATCCAGAGCTGTTCAGAAAAACCATGGCTTAACGCTGTCAAACTCATCACCTCCGACACTGACTCCAATATTAAGCTAAGTAACATCGCAAGAAACAGTAGCGGGATCGTTACCATCGATACCCAAGGCAAAAGGAGCAAGTTGTAGAGAACAGAGACTAGACTCACCCCTTTGAAAAACAGTATCGAAAAGGGAGCAATAAGAAATGTCAGCATCAGTTGAATCTTGATGAGCTGCAGCACTCGATCGATCAGAGTGGCGTTTGAAGATGATGGCCGACTATTCAAGGCGATATAAATAACGGCACCCAACGCACCAAAGGATAGCCAAAAGCTGCTCGACAATGCTGAAAACGGCCAAATCAGCAGAACCACGCACAGGCTTAAGACGACATACCGAAGCACACTGATATTTTGCCCACGCCACAAGAAATAGCTCGCGATAATACACATCACTAAAGCTCTCAAGGTTGGCAGCGTGAATCCAGCAAACCAACTGTAGAAATAGGCTAAGCCGAGACCGAATATTGTGGGAAACCAAAGAAATGAAGGTGAGAGTAACCTGAATATCTTTCCTACCTGATAGCCGATACCAAAGGCAATCCCAATATGTAGCCCCGAGATAGCCATCAAGTGAATCAAACCACTGCTTTTAAGCAAATCCCAACGCTGAGGATGAATAAGGTCTCGATAACCAAAACTCAAAGCCATAATGAGGTCTTGATTTGCTAACTCACTTAACCTTTCAAGACGGTTTTCAAACCAATGAGACCGCATGTTGGTATTGGTGTGAATTCGATATTGGGTATCGGCTCTGTAAGTTGCATTGGCAACCACACCGGTGCTAAACAAATACTTTTCTAGATCAAAGCCTGCTTCATTGAGTTTACCCCACACTGGTTTTATTGAGACTGATAAATAGACATCATCCCCGAGCGTCAACTTAAAAGGAGTAAACAAACGCAATTTTATCAATTGGGGAAAGGTTAATTTTTCGCCGCCAATTGATCTGGCTACTATTACGCTTTCAAAACCGTGGCTATTTTCACTAAAAAGGCTAACAACCGAAGCATTTATGGTAGTATTCTGCCCTGATTGGAATAAGCGACTCGTTTGTATTTCAATCGCATTCCCCAGGCAGATAACTAGTATCAATGCTGTTACTAGACCTCTTGCACTCCGGAAAACGCTATACTTTGTTGATGCTAGCAGTAACAACAGCATCAATGGTGCCCAAACCCAATGTGGCATCACAGGCCAAAAGCTGGCAGACACAACTGTCGCAGCAAATGAAATCAAGAACCAAGTGTTAAACAAGAGAGTAGCTTCCTCCTATGCCAAGAAAGTTTATCAAACGATTTATGCCTGACCATGAGCTAATCAAGCGTCAGAAAGCATTGAAAGTTTTTGGCAATGTTTTGTACAACCCCAACTTATGGTGCCTTAATCGTCGCTCTGCGGCTGGTGCGTTCGCTGTTGGGTTATTCATGGCGTTTGTCCCTTTACCAAGTCAAATGATTATGTCTGCAGGGCTTGCGGTCGCATGTGGTGTTAACCTACCACTGTCTGTCGCATTGGTTTGGATCAGTAATCCTGTGACTATGCCGGTGCTGTTCTACTTTGCTTATAAAGTAGGCGCGTTTGTGATGCATGTGCCGCCTCAAGCCTTTCATTTCGAACTGTCTTGGGATTTCATCTTGGCGCAAATGAGCACCATAGGACCTCCGTTCCTGCTGGGTTGTCTGATTTGTGGCGTGGTTTCAGCAATGATTGGCTACTTTGGTATTCGCGGTTTATGGCGCTACTCAGTAGTAAGAAGTTGGAAGAAGCGACAAGCAAGGCACTGAACGCCATTTCTTGTTATTCAATCTAACCTTGTATGCGCTTCACTTAAAACGTACACAAGTTAAAATCGGATGAGCTACTTACCTCTGCAAGATTGGCATGTAACGAAAGTCGTAAAGAACACGAATTGAATTCAATAAAAAAGGATCCCACTGGGATCCTTTTTTGTATCGACTGAAAACTGACGGCCTGTTATTTAGGCGAATGCTATTTAGAACTCAGCACTGAGGCTGGATTCAACTTCGCCGCGCGTGATGCTGGGTACCATGTCGCCAGTAAACTCAGCACAATCGCAGTGCCGGAAACCACAACAACATCCGTCATATCAAGTTGTGATGGCAAGAAGTCGACAAAATAGATATCACCGGACAAGAACTGGTGATCGACCAACTTTTCAAGTCCTTTGATTAGTGTCGTGAGATTAAGAGCGACTAGCACACCTATTGCACTGCCCACTAAACTGCCTAACACGCCTGAGAATACGCCCTGCCAAACAAAGATGCGCTTCACAAGGCCGTCTGATGCACCCATGGTTCTTAAAATCGCGATCTCTGATGCTCTGTCTTTTACTGCCATCATTAGCGTCGAGACAATATTGAAACAAGCCACACCAATAACCAGTACCATCACCAGATACATGATGGTACGAACGAGTTGGATATCTCGATACAAGAAACCAAACTTCTGCTGCCAGCTTCGTAGATACACATACACATCAAGCTGATTGCCCACTTCACGCACAATAGAGTTCGCGTTCAGCACATCGGTCACTTTTAAAGAGACTCCAGTTACCGCCTCACCTAAGTTGGCGTAGACCTGAGCATCACCAATCGGAATCAGAGCCAAGCTGTGGTCAATCTGGCCATTAAGCGTCAGCAAGCCAACCACTTTCACTCGAACACGCTTTGGCGCCTGAACCTTCACAGAACCGTTTACTGTTGGAATCATCAAAGTCAGGTAATCACCCACTTTCGCACCCAACACATTCGCTACACCAGAGCCCAGAATGATCTGTTGTTGTCCTGCCTTAAACTCGCTCCAAGCTTGTTTATCGATAAAACTCGATAGACTTGATACCTGTTGTTCAAGTTGTGGATCAACACCGCGAACTTCAATTGCTTTGAGCTCTTTGCCCTTTTCAGCAAGCGCTGTAATTTTTACATAAGGCGCAGCAGCAACGACTTTATCGTGCTTAACCGACTCCTCAATCACGTGCTCCCAACGAGTCACAGGCTCATTCACGCCTTCAAATTCACCATGAGGAATGACAGAAAGTACTCGTGATTGAAGCTCTCGCTCAAAGCCATTCATCGCAGATAAGCCGATAATGATCACCGCGACACCAACCGCAATACCAATGGTCGAAGACAATGAGATGAACGACACCATCTTGTCTCGTTGTTTCGCACGGCTAAATCGGCCGCCTATCAATAGAGATAAAGAGGAAAACACTTAGCTCTCCTCTTTTTCTACGTTGACCAGTAAACCATCTTGCATGTGAAGTTGGCGATCCATCTTACCGGCAAGTTCACCATCGTGAGTCACGACCAAAAAGGCAGTATCGTATTCACGGTTCAGTTCACGCATTAAGTCGTAAATAGACAGTGCGGTGTTATGGTCAAGGTTACCGGTTGGTTCATCCGCCAACACTAGCGCAGGCTTATTCACCAATGCACGAGCAATCGCCACACGTTGCCTCTCGCCACCAGAAAGCTCTGAAGGTCGGTGGTCCACGCGGTGACTCAATCCAACTTTGTCCAACAAACGTTGTGCTTCTTGCTTTGCTTTAGCGGGCTTTTCGCCGCCAATCAATAACGGCATCGCCACGTTTTCTAAAGCTGAAAAGTCAGATAGAAGATGATGGAACTGATACACAAAGCCAAGATGCTGGTTGCGAAGCTTCGCCTGCTTATTCGAACTCAAAGATGCTAAATCTTGACCAAGAAAACTCACACTGCCCGCAGAAGCATCGTCTAATGCGCCTAAGATATGCAGTAAGGTACTTTTGCCCGAGCCAGAGGTACCGATGATTGCTACTAGCTCACCCTTTTCGATGTCAAAGCTGACTCCCTTGAGCACCTCAGTATCTAACGAGCCTTCACGGTACGTTTTACGGATATCATTACATTGAAGAAAATTACTCATAACGAAGGGCCTCAGCAGGTTTCACAGACGATGCACGATAAGAAGGGAATACAGTGGCAATCAGGCCAAGTGCAATAGCCAGAACCACAACAACAGCGATTTGAATTGGGTTAATCAAAATTGGTAACTGACCACCAAACGAGAATAGAGCAACACCCATCGCTTCTAAAATCGGGTTAAGGTTCATTGCCAGAACAACACCTAGTGCGCCGCCGGATAGTGCGCCAATCACGCCACTACTCGCGCCCTGAACCATAAAGATGCCCATCACTTGGCCGTCAGTCATGCCCTGAGTTTTAAGTATCGCGACCTCAGATTGTTTCTCCATCACCACCATAATCAGCGCAGAGATAATATTAAATGCAGCAACCC
This sequence comes from Vibrio sp. 10N.261.52.C11, assembly GCF_041471405.1. Classification (NCBI taxonomy): domain Bacteria; kingdom Pseudomonadati; phylum Pseudomonadota; class Gammaproteobacteria; order Vibrionales; family Vibrionaceae; genus Vibrio; species Vibrio sp. 10N.261.52.C11. The sequence continues at coordinate 146,148 of NZ_JBFROI010000014.1, read as the reverse complement.
CGATGATCAGACCAAGCATTAGGCCCATCATGTTTTTCTCCATACGAACCGCTTGGAACAGCTCGCCACGTTGGTCACGCCAATCGCTCCACAACCATCCATCAGGTAAGGGTTGGTTCGATAGTTCCGCGACTTCAAATGGGTCTTCAAAAAACAGTCGCCAACCTGAAATGGTGTCTGACTTATAACGCATCAAACGCCCAGCATCTTGGATATCCGTCACCATAAGTTGGGCATCAATATCCGAGCCCGTATTAAAGATACCAGCTACGGTGAAATTACGTTGGCTAGGAATACGCCCCAATGGTGTGTATTGACTCGCGCTGGTCACCATTAGACGAACTTTGTCGCCCATCGATACTTTTAGGTTTCTCGCCAGAGTATGACCAAGAAACAGCTGATATTGCCCAGCTTGAAGTGAAGACAAGCGACCCGCGATTAAGTGGTCTTGAAGTGGATCATCAGAATTGGGTTGGATGCCAATCAAAAGGCCAGCAGAAAGCTGAGCAGGGCTCTGAATCACTGCCTCACTGCGAACAATCGGTTCAACATGACCATTAAGCGAAATTTGTTCTGCGAAGCTTGGGGCTTTTTCAGAAAGTGAGGTCGTGCCTCCTTGTTCATAAACCACCGCTTGAGGAAGAACGCCGAGAATTCGGTCTTTTAATTGCGCTTCGAATCCATTCATTACCGATAAAACAGTAATCAAAGACAGCACACCAATGGTGATACCTGCCGTCGACATGTAAGAAACAAAACGGCTAAAGCGATCACCTGAACGGCCTTTCAAATAACGCAGGCCAACAAACATTGAAATAGGATGAAACATACTTTGAACCATCAAAAAGGGATGCGGGTTAATGTAACGGGTATTGCTGTTACTGTGTAGGGGGTAATTGAAAATATAGAGTGAATTAACTCAATTAGTTAGGCCTGAAAAACAGAACCCTGTCAAAACACCAAATTTCAAACAACTATTTGATAGTTTCAATTAACTGACCTTGATTACTGCGGCCACATAGCGATAATCAATAGATCACTTCAAGGAACTAACGCATGACAGAACAAGAGTTTTTCACCGTTCACCATAGCCTTACCGCTAATATTGAACCAATGGACAGCGGCTTCACTTTACCTTCTCAAATTCAATTCGAATCTGAGATCCCAGCACCATTTGTGGTGGCAAGTGAATTTAGCCAATTGGATCTGTTAGCTGACAGCGCTCGAGCGGAACTGAAAAACAGCGACTTGAAGAATGTCACCAGTTTATTGGATGCACAAAACTCAAAATTAAACCTCTTGTTGAGCTTTATGTTATCGCAGCAAGATGATGAGAAATTTCGCACTCACACCTATTCATTTGGTGCGAGTCAGTTTTCCTGCTTTTCAAAAGCAGACATCGAACCGGGTCGCTTAGTAAAAGCCAAACTTTTTCTAGAGCACCCAGCTGCAGCCATTTATTGCTACGCAGAAGTATTTGCTAGCGAGGCGAAAGACTCAGGTTTCGAAATCAAATTTAAATACGCTCATCTTCGCGATACCGACCAAGACCTGCTAATTAAAGCGGCACTTTATCAACAACAGAAACTCTTGCGTCAACGCTCTCTAGACCGAGATAACAAGTAAATTAACATGACCAAAAAATCCATATTTACACTACCTAAACTTAAAGGTGCCGGTGACAAAAAGCACATCGGTAACCTAGTCGGTTCTTCTCTCGCTCTTGCCATTGCCAAACTCGCAGAGCAACACAACAGCCATACCGTCTTGGCTGTACCCGACCCACAAGTGGCGCTTAAGCTTCAATCTGAAATTGAACAGTTTACGGCACATGAAGTCGCATTATTCCCTGACTGGGAAACGCTGCCATACGATAGCTTCTCGCCGCACCAAGAGATCATCTCAGATCGTATCGCACGCCTTTACGCACTGCCAACACTAAAAGATGGCATCACGATCGTTCCGATCAGCACGTTATTGCAACGCCAGTCACCGCGAGACTTTTTGCTACAACACACGTTAATGGTGAAAACGGGTGATCTGTACTCGTTAGAGAAGCTGCGTCTTCAACTTGAAAAGTCTGGCTATCGTTATGTAGACCAAGTGTTTGGCCCGGGTGAGTATGCGAGTCGAGGTTCAATTCTCGACTTGTTCCCAATGGGCAGTAAAGACCCGTATCGAATCGATTTTTTCGATGACGAAATCGACACTATTCGTACTTTCGATCCTGAAAACCAGCGTTCTATCGAAGACATCTCTGAGATCCGCCTGCTGCCTGCTCACGAATTCCCAACCTCGGAAACAGCGATTGAAGATTTCCGTATTCGTTGGCGCCAACAGTTTGATGCGCGCCGCGAACCAGAATCGGTTTATATGCAGGTATCTAAAGGCACATGGCCTGCTGGTATTGAGTATTGGCAACCACTGTTCTTCGATCACACAGAAACCTTGTTTGATTACGTTGCCGATGAAGCGCAACTGCTGATTCTAGGTGATGTCGAGACTGCAGTAGACTCATTCCTAACGGACGTTGCTCATCGATACGAACAGCGCGGTGTTGACCCATTACGGCCACTTCTCACGCCTGAACAACTGTGGCTGAAGAAAGACGAGCTGTTCGCACACTTCAAACAGAAGCCACAAGTCAATCTGAGCTTAGATTCAATTGAAGAGAAAGCTGGACGTACCAACCTTCCGGTTGTGTCTCTTCCTGATCTCAGTGTTCAGCATCAGAATAAAGAGCCACTCGCAAACCTAAGAAAGTTCACTGAAGCCTTCGAAGGAAAAGTGGTCTTTTCAGTTGAGTCTGAAGGTCGTCGTGAAGCTCTGAGTGAATTACTGCGAGGCATTAAAGTTCGTCCAAGCGAAGTTGAAAACCTCGATGCGGCGATTAAAGGTATAGATAAGTTCAGCCTGATCTTAGGGTCAGCGGAACATGGCTTTATCCACGAAGAGCAAAACATCGCCCTTATCTGTGAAAGCGACCTGTTGGGTGATCGCGTTGTTCAGCGCCGTAAGAAAGACAAAAAAAGTGTTAACAGCGACACTGTCATTCGTCACTTAGCCGAACTTAAACCAGGTCAGCCTGTTGTACACATTGACCATGGTATAGGTCGCTACATCGGCCTACAGACTCTCGAAGCCGGTGGTATGAAAACCGAATACGTAACCCTTGAGTATCAAAACGATGCCAAGCTCTACGTACCTGTTGCTTCTCTGAACTTAATCGGACGTTACTCGGGTGGCGCTGAAGATTCAGCACCACTACATAAACTCGGTGGCGAAGCGTGGCAAAAAGCTCGTAAACGCGCCGCGGAGAAAGTCCGTGACGTTGCAGCAGAGCTACTTGATGTTTACGCCAAGCGAGAGCTAAAACCTGGCTACAAATTTGTGCTCGACCGTGGCCAATACGCGACTTTCAAATCTGGCTTCCCGTTTGAAGAAACCGATGACCAAGCGATGGCCATCAATGCTGTTATGTCTGATATGTGCCAAGCCAAAGCCATGGACCGTTTGGTGTGTGGTGATGTTGGCTTTGGTAAAACCGAAGTCGCGATGCGTGCAGCATTCGTTTGTACCGACAACAGCAAACAAGTAGCGGTTTTAGTTCCTACTACTCTACTTGCTCAGCAACACTTCGAAAACTTCCGTGACCGTTTCGCCAACTTGCCGATTCGTGTTGAGGTTCTATCCCGATTCAAATCAGCTAAAGAGCAAAAACTAATCATGCAAGATGTCGCCGACGGTAAAGTGGATATCCTAGTCGGGACTCACAAGCTGCTTTCGAGCGATATTAAGTTTAAAGACCTAGGCCTGCTGGTTGTCGATGAAGAACACAGATTTGGTGTACGTCAGAAAGAGAAAGTGAAAGCGATGCGTGCGGATGTCGATATTCTAACGCTTACTGCGACACCGATCCCGCGAACGCTGAACATGGCAATGAGTGGCATGCGTGACCTTTCGATCATCGCTACACCACCCGCACGACGCTTGGCAATTAAAACCTTCGTTCGCGAGAGTGATGATGCCATCGTCAGAGAAGCGGTGCTGCGTGAAATCATGCGTGGTGGCCAGGTTTACTTCCTACACAACCAAGTCGACACGATTGAGAAAACAGCAGAGTCATTGCAAAAGCTGATTCCAGAGGCGCGCGTGACTGTAGCTCATGGCCAGATGCGAGAGCGCGAACTGGAACGCATCATGAATGACTTCTACCACCAGCGCTTCAACTTACTGGTGTGTACAACCATCATTGAAACCGGTATCGACGTACCAACGGCAAATACCATCTTGATGGACAGAGCCGATAACCTTGGTTTAGCACAGCTGCACCAATTACGTGGTCGTGTAGGTCGTTCGCACCACCAAGCTTATGCTTACTTGTTAACGCCACACCCTAAAGCAATGACCAAAGATGCGATCAAGCGATTGGATGCGATTGCTTCGCTCGAAGACTTGGGCGCAGGCTTTACCTTAGCAACTCACGATTTAGAGATTCGTGGTGCGGGTGAGCTGTTAGGTGATGAACAGAGTGGTCAAATCCAGTCAGTTGGTTTCACCTTGTACATGGAGATGCTTGAACAAGCGGTTGAAGCATTGAAGGAAGGTCGAGAGCCATCGCTTGATGACCTACTGCGTGAACAAACTGAAATTGAGATGCGTTTGCCAGCACTATTACCAGATGACTACATCCCAGACATCAATACACGTTTGTCTACCTATAAGCGTATTGCGAGTGTGAGTGACTCCGACGAATTGGCAGAGTTGAAAGTCGAGCTGATTGATCGCTTCGGCCTTCTGCCTGATGCAACCAAGAACTTGTTATCAGTTTCTGAGCTAAAATTAGCCGCAGCGTCTATCAAAGCGAAGAAAATTGAAGCCCACGATAAGGGTGGATTCTTAGAATTCTACCCGGATGCTGACATAAACCCGACCTACCTTGTTAAACTGTTGCAATCTCAACCGCAAAAGTTTTCAATGGAAGGACCAACAAAGTTCAAGTTTACGATACCATTGGTCGACAGACGGAAACGAATTCAATTTGTTAGTGATTTATTGGGCGAATTCAGACAAAACTTGCTGCCTTCAGCATAAGACCCAATCCACTTGCACATATAAATTATCCAGCCGGTAGTTCGGCTGGAAGACGGAGTAAAAATGAAAAGACTGATCCCACTGCTACTATTGTTCGTCTCACTGCCAAGTTTGGCGCAGAGACAATTTGATATAGAAGTGATCATTTTTAAGCGCGCTGTTGATGCAGAGAAGGTGAACGAATCTTGGCCAAATACACAGCCTAAGATTTCACTTGAGCGTGTTGGTTCATTTCAAGATACCCAATACCGAGCAAAGAAAGGCGTTCAAATGCTTCCTTACTCGGAATATAAGTTAACGCCTCAAAAAGACAAGCTACGTAAACACGCTGGCTTTGAAGTTCTGATGCATACCGCTTGGCGTCAAGGCGACCAAGGTAAGAGCTCGGCACCTGTTTTCCACATTCAAGCAGGTAAAGATTTCTCTAAACAATTTAATGCTGATGGCTCTGAAAAAGGCGCAATCACTGCAGGCAGCGCTGATGGGTTCCAAGAAGAGACCATTGATAAGCCACTCTACGAATTAGACGGCAAGCTGCAAATCTACGTTCAGCACTACCTATACGCTGAAACGACATTAGATTTAAAAGCGCCAAGCGTTCGTGAAGTGACTCTACAAGAGCAACAAATCGAGCTAGATTCACCAGTAAGTGGCGCAGAAAGCAACGTCCAAGTGGGCAACCTAACTGAGATTTCTCCGACGGTTGAAGTCCAAGAGTTCCTTAAGAGCTACCGCATGGACCAAAAACGTCGTATGCGCAGTACAGAAACTCACTACCTTGACCACCCACTTCTTGGAATGGTGATTCAAGTTAGACGTGTAGCGCAGTAAATTACTTGCCGATTCGGCTATAATTATATAAATAATTCAATCCGCCCTCCTAGTGAGGGCGTTTTATTAAGTGCTATCTATCTTTATTCTGTACTGACTTTCTTTGCTCAGTACTTACACGTTACTTGGTACGCTCTATGAGCCCTGAATTTCAGATCAACACACAAAATCTTAGCCTTAAAATCATTGAGGCCTCAGATGCTCAAGAATTTTCTCAGCTGGTTAAGTCCTCCCCTAGCTTGCTGCCATGGGTCGACTGGTGTCATAAAGAGTTTTCTATCGTCGAGGCCGAGAAATTTATTCTGGCAACTCGCCTGAACTGGGTGAAAGCCGATGCGTTTGGTTTTGGCATCTTTGAACGAAAAAGCGATAAGTTAGTCGGTATGGTTGCCATTAATGAGCTTTACCACACCTTTAATATGGCGAGTTTAGGTTATTGGGTCGGTGATGACTTTCAAAGGAGAGGGATCGCCAAAGAAGCGATGTTCGCCCTATTTGAATTTTGTTTCGCGCAACTCAAGTTAACGCGTTTGGAGATTGTCTGCGATACCGAGAACCTACCCAGCCAAAAGTTGATCGAGAAGTGTGGCGCTGAGCGAGAAACCATTGCCCAGAATCGATTTCTGTTTAACGGTAAGCCGAAAGATGGCGTGGTTTATTCTGTGCTACCTCCAACGTCTTAACAGCAGAAATGAGTTCAACACCTGCGATAATCCATAATCGACACGATCAAAAAAGAGCTCCGAAGAGCTCTTTTTTATTATCAGCGTAATGCTCTGAGAAGGCTTACCTGATTAGTGAAGCTTTAGGTTTGGACGAAGTACACGGTTAATACGACCAACCAGCATCATCAGTGATGTTTTGATTAAGCCGTGAAGCGCCATCTGGTGCATGCGGTACAAAGAGATGTAAACCACACGAGCAATACGACCTTCGACCATCATCGAGCCTTTCGTCAGGTTACCCATCAAGCTACCTACCGTAGAGAAACGGCTGAGTGAAACTAGCGAGCCTTTGTCTTTGTAGATGTAGTCTTTCAGGTCACGACCGTTCAACTTAGCAATGATGTTGCTGAATGCACAGCTTGCCATTTGGTGAGCCGCTTGTGCACGTGGCGGAACGAATGAACCGTCTGCTTGTGTACATTGCGCCAAGTCACCGATTGCAAAGATGTTGTCATCCAGTGTTGTTTGCAGCGTGTTCTTCACAACCAACTGGTTGATACGGTTGGTTTCAAGACCACCGATATCTTTCATGAAATCTGGTGCTTTGATACCTGCTGCCCATACCATGATTTGAGCTGGGATCTTGTCACCATCTTTGGTTGTTAGGCCGTCAGAATCCGCCTGAGTCACCATCGTATTCGTACGAACGTTCACACCAAGCTTGGTTAGCTCAGAGTGTGCTGCACTTGAAATACGAGGAGGTAGAGCTGGAAGAATACGCTCACCCGCTTCAACTAGGTTTACGTTCAGCTTGCTTGAATCTAGGTCGCCGAAGCCGTAAGTACGAAGTTCTTTAACGGCGTTGTGTAGCTCTGCAGAAAGCTCTACACCAGTTGCACCAGCACCAACAATCGCGATGTCTACCGTGCCTTGACCGTTCTTAGCGTGAAGCTTTAAGAACTGATTGTTCATTTCTGTACGGAAACGGTGTGCTTGCTCTGGGCTATCAAGGAAAATACAGTTGTCACGAACGCCTGGAGTGTTGAAGTCGTTTGACGTTGAGCCTAGCGCCATCACTAGAATATCGTATTCAAGTTCACGGCTTGGCATCAGCAGTTCACCGTGCTCGTCTGTAAGCTCGCTTAGTGCAATCACTTTACGCTCACGATCGATGTCGTTCAGGCTGCCCATTTGGAAATCGAAGTAATGGTTTTTTGCGTGCGCACGGTAGCTTAATGCATCAACACCTTCATCCAGTGAGCCCGTTGCTACTTCATGAAGTAATGGTTTCCATAGGTGGCTTGCTTTACGGTCTACCAGAGTAATCTGGGCACGTTTCTTACGACCTAAAGTGCGGCCTAGCTTAGTTGCTAGTTCTAAACCACCAGCACCGCCGCCTACTACGATAATTTTTGTCACAATGACAATCCTCTACAAAATGAATAAATGGGGTTCGGCTCGATTACTCCAACCGATAAATTCTATGTATCTACTCGGCCTTGAATGCGAAGGCTGTTACAAATTGGGTTACCGCGAAAAAGAATAACGACAGCTCACCGAGTAGTTAGAGGGGTTACAAACAACAAATAATGGTTTGTTGCTTTGCTCACGTGGATAAAAAAGGTGACTACCTGAGAGGCAGAACACAAATTATGGGCAAGTTTTTTCACTCGCTCTCAATTTTTTTTGATATTTGTCAAAATATTTTGCTTGGGAACATTATATATAGCAAAAAGATGACCGCAACAAAAAAATCCTTACCCTCAATGAGGATTCGCGACTAATTAGTTAACGTTTGCGCAAACTGATCTATAAATGCACAAACCGACCGATAAAACATATACAACTACTTTATCAATACCAATCTCTAAGATTCAGATGTGAAAAAGCAGCACTCATTGAGCACTGCTTTTATAAAACATCTGGATTGATTAAGCGTTTTTGAACGCTTTCATTGCTTGAAGATGTTGAGAGATCTTTTTGAATTTATGACTCTCTTTCTCATCCCAGATTACATCGTAGTAATCTTCTAGCGCGGCAGCTGTTTTGGTATTGTCGTGAATTTCATCTTCACGAGAAAGCACCACTAAACAGCGTCCTTTGTTTTTCATACGGTACTGAGCAACACATTTAGTTGCGATGTCTTCGTACTCTTCTGGACGGTCAATTCGACCTACCATGTTGTTCTCAGGGTGCAGATTAGGGTTGAACACCACCTGCTTAATCCCACATAAGAAACCAATACGCTCAGACCAAAAACCACCTAAACCTACACCACAAATAATGGGATGCGGATCATCGGATTGCTCTATCACCTTATGCACTTCTTTTAGCAGATGCTGCATATCGTGTTTTGGATGCAAAGTACTGTAGTTGATGAAACGAACGTCATCATCAATGAATTGCAACTGCAGTATTTTTTCGTGATTGCCCGGGCTTGTTGAGTCGAAGCCATGTAGATAGATAATCATTGTACCTCCCCCGTTGAATATTGGTACGTTTTGATCAATCTAACACGAAAAACAAGGTTTTAAAGGTAACAGCTGAGAAATTATATTTTTCACTTCCTAAACGTGATCCTAGCTACATAAAGTGTGACTCAGAGCCTCCGCTTCACGCAGATAACTTTCATCGCCCCAAAGCTGATGAGCAAGTAAATACCATAGCATCGCCATCATCTGGCTTCTTGGTAACCATGCTTCTACACCATCAAGCCAAGGCTGAACATCATGGATTCCTCGCAGCTGACAGTACTTCTCAACCGCTTCTGTGACTTGCGCGCCAGCAACCGCAATGGTTAATGTCAAATCGAGCCTAGGGTCTGCGAGCGCAGCGTATTCCCAATCAATAATCTTAATGCAGTCACTGTTTCTCACTAGGTTATAACCACCTAAGTCAAAATGGCACAAAGACAGGTCAACATTGGTAATACTCGGAGCCACGCGCCACTCTTGATAAATCTTAGTGCAGGCTTCGGTCTTATGAATCGCATCAAGCTGCAGCCAGTAATGATCGACTCGCGCTGTGAAACTGAACGGTTGGAGTGGTAATCGCGCGGTATTCACCAGATGCACTGAGATCAGAGTCTTCAACAAATCATCAAGCTCTAAGCCTTCGTAAAGCGTCTCACCCGCAATCCATTCAACCAATAAGCCTTGCTCATTGACCACTATTGGACTTGGTCCAATACCTAGACGCTCAATTGCGGAAAGCACTTGATACTCTTCATGACGAGAGATAAAGAAAGCTTTGGTGATAGGAGTGGTGGGCCGCCAAACATACGCGGTGCCATCGGCTAACACCAACTTCCAACATCGATTGGTCAACCCGCCGGTCAGCGTTTGAGCTCTAACAGGTGGCTCAGAAAAGTAACCATCAAGCGAACTCAAACTGGTATCAAGAAGCTTAGCCTCAGACCAAGAAAAAATTGCCATATTTACTCCCTATAAACGTCTTCATTTCCCTACAAAAAAGACACTGACCAAAAGCCAGTGTCTCTTCATAAACAGCACATCATGCACTGCATTGGCGTGTGACCAAGCTATGTGTGGCCAAGCTAGACGCTGTCAAAACTGGCTGCGTTTAGTTGGCAAGTAAGCGAAATTAAAGGCCTAGTAGGCTCTTAGATTGTTGCTTACGGATTTCAGTCTCGTCAGCCCATTCAATCAAGCCAGACTCAAGATCCATTAGACGCATCGTCATTTTGTAGTAAACGTCTTCGTCGCTACCGTCTTTCTTAACGATGCTTGATAGGTTGCCGTACAGCATGTATTGAGCACCGACCATTTTACCGAATTGAATTGCTGAGCTTTGATTTACAAGCTCATCATTGTTTTGGAAGTTCAATTGGTCACGAACAGACTCTACACGGTCCATATCAACGAAACGGAACTTACCAGAATTCAGCATTTTAGTACTGATAGTGTCAGTGATTGACTCAGTATCGATGTGCTCACTTGTCTTGTTCTTGATTCGCTCTACGAACACGATTGGACGTTGCTCTCGAGTAATGTAAGACACTGAACCAGACGCCATCATGCTATCGACCATTTCACCCGCAATCGTTTGAAGGTCAGTTGAACCGAAATCGATTGTCGTGGTTTCTACTGCTTGTGCATCACCGTAGCTTACCTTGTTTGAACAACCGCCTAAAATAACCGCTAAACCTAGTAGCGCAACGACACTCTTTTTCATTTTGTTTCCTCAACTTATCACTGAGCGGGGTTACCCACACTCTTAAATTCTTGTATTTACGAATCATTAGACCCGTTTTATCAGACTTACTGCTCTCGGAACTGGACTCTGAACTGAGTTGCTTTCGGGTTTACCGACACTTCCGACAACGAAATGCTTTCAAAACCACGAACAATGGCTTGCTTCCAAGGGCCTTGTTTTAGATTGACCTCAAGCCCGGCATCGTCGTACCAGTAAAAACGATAAAGGATATGTTGATCGCCTTTATAGTTACTGTTTAAACGAACGATTCCGCGCGTATGACCGTCGACCAGATCGGTACGGATATCTTCAACCTGTAAACGGCTGCCCAATACCTTGTCACCAAAGAAAACGTTCTGAGTCAGACTATCAACCCTTACGCCAGCTGTATTATCAGCACAACCAGCCAGAGCCATAACCGCTGCTAAACTCACTAACCACTTTTTCATTACAGCCTCCCTAGCTGTTTATGCCACATTGTTGCGTTGTTACCTTGTCGAGAAATCCACACCAAAGTGGTCTGCCCTTCTCGGATATCAAAGTCATACGTTTTAGCGCCCGCTTCTAGCGTATATTGACCGCTGTTTGCTACGAACGTGCTGCTCTTAATCTCAGCCGGTAGAGATTGCCAACTGCGAGTATCTGGTTGTTCGGTGAATGTATTCCACACATTGAACAAGATATTGCCGACATCGTTGCCTTTGGTTGCTTCTTTACGAATGCGATCTTTCGCGACTACACGTAGCGCTTGGCGAATAACAATGCTCGTCATACGTTCAGATAAATCATTCTGAGCCATCGCGTTTACATCCGTGATCAGGTGTTCTTGTAAAGGTTGTCCGCTGATTCGCAAGGCAGAAAAACGCTCTACGTTTTGACTCGGGTAATAGGGCAGCGCAAGAGAGTATATTGCCCCCTGATCGCGACTGTCATAAACAGGTAAATCTAGTCGCCAACTGTCCATAGCTTGTACAGCGCTCTGCTCTTGAAGAACAATCACTCGCCCTTCACCTGTACTAAGTTTAGAAGACTGCTTATAGCGTTTTTCTAATGTCGCTAAATCTTGTCGCATCCCTAAACGTGCGGCAGTTGCCATCGTTCTGTCGATGATTTCTTGGTTATCTGGCATCACAGCCAAAGCACGACGATAGTCAACATAGGCACTGTTTAAATCATTTGAAGCTTCATAAAGCAGACCAGACAAGAACATCAGATACGCATTCTGTACTGACTGCAGCTTTTTACCCGCATCAGGGTAATTAGCAAGGATGCTACCCACATTGGCAGACAACCCCTGCTTCTTCGCATCGCTGGCTGCACGGTCTAACTCAGCTTCACGTTGCTTCTTTGCTTGTTCTTGAACTTGGTTGGCGCGACGCATTTCAATCACCGCACCTTCTAAATCGTTTTTCTTGAGATAATTTAAACCGAGATACAGATGAAGAAACCCCAGTTCATAATCGGCTGGCACATACTCGGTAATATTATCATTCACCGCCAACGCACCCACGCTGGTCGCACTGTCTGAAATCGAGATAACGGCTTTTCTTTGCTGCTCAGTTACCGCCTGATCCGCCACTTCAAACGAAGACTTACTCTCTGGGTATTGCTGATCCAGAAGGTTAATTCTACCTCTTTCAAAGTTATCAAGGATGTCACCCGCAGCGTAATCTGGTAGCTCTTGTTGAGCCTCTGAATAATCTCCAGATTTAACGGCTTGGTAGATCTCTTTGTTTTGCGCGCTGTAATGACTGAACAGGCTTCCTGCAGACATACTCGCACAACCTACGGTCAACGCCGATAACAGGGCAATGGAAGCGAATCTAAACTGTTGCTTCACTTATCGTCTCCGTGCATGTTTAAAATGCCTACTTTATTAGGGTCTGCTGACCTTTAATGGTCTCATTATCAAAACGAAACGTGTTGTAAAAAGGATCTCAAGCCAGTTGAAATCCTACTGATATAGCCTCTGCCTAAGCGATGCCGACATTCAGACAACAGATAGAACTTAAAGTTGGCATACAAACTACAAATTTTCCAACTAACTACTTGTGTTAACCCACTAATGAGCGCGTTTAAACTAGCTCATTAGCTTTCATTAACTCGTTAGCTTTTCATTAGCTCATTAATAGGGGGCCAAGTGGACGACCACCAACCAAGTGCATGTGAATATGATAAACCTCTTGGCCACCGTGAGAGTTACAGTTCACGATAAGACGATAGCCATCTTCTGCGATGCCTTCTTCTTTTGCTAACTTACGAGCAACAGTAAACATGCGCCCCATCATCGCTTCATCTTCGACTTCAACATCGTTGGTTGTCGGAATCAGCTTGTTTGGGATGATTAGGATATGGCTTGGCGCACGAGGGTTAATATCGCGGAATGCGGTTACTAAATCGTCTTGGTATAGTAGATCTGCTGGGATTTCTTTGTTGATGATCTTAGTAAAAATGGTTTCTTCAGCCATGTTTCTCTCCGATAAAACATTTATTTTTTAATGCTTTGAGTATGCGCTATGCCGCATCAAACCACAATAAATCTGCTTTAAAGCATAATAAAAAACACCGTTCAAATCAAAGAAAACGAGCCTTAGCTCTCAAGAATGGCATGTTGGTTATAACTGAGCGTTATTTTTGACGTATGCGTCATAAAACGCGTAAGCCGAGCTCAATAGAATGCTGACAATTTTGTTAGTTTTACTTTGACCTGACATTAGGTCTGCATTTTTATTTAGGGAGAAAGCCATGAAGGGATCTGTGATCAAGCGTATGTACGCTGGTTTCGCACTGATCATCATCATGTTCGCAGTCACGATAACCATCATGATGAACAGCATGAATCAGATACACAGCAATTTTGAGAGTGTCTCAGAAACCTCATTGCCACTTGTTGCGCTTTCAAATCAAACAAGTGTTCAATTGCTTTCTGCTGATAAGTCATTCAAAGATTTCTTAACCACACAAAACGCTGAACGCATGTCTGCAATGCGTACAGAATTTGCTGCATCACAAAACTCGTTTTCAGAAGTTCTCGGTAGTTTAGAAGCGGCAAGCCAAAACAATGCTTCACTTATTGAACGTATCGCGCAATTAAGAGCAATGGAAGAACGCTACTTCGCCGAAGCTGACGAAGCGATGAACAACTACGTTGCGATGTTCGAAGCGCAAGAACAAGTGCAAAAAGCCTCTCGTGACTTCCAACGTTTACATTCAGAATTAACCGTTGGCATGAAAGAGTACGTCGCCGACCAAAAAAGCATCTCTGTAAAAGTGATGGCAAAGAGCTACTTCATTAAACTGCAAGATGCAGAAGTCATCACCTCTGATGCACTTGCGAGCTCTGATGTTGCCTTCGTTCAGAAAGCCGTTAACCAAAACAAAAAGGCCGTTACTCATCTTAACTACGCTTATCGCGGCCTATCAACACAACTACCAGCACTTAAGAATGTCTTCGATGAGTCGGTTCAGAAGTTCACCAAAGACGTTGGTCAGAAAGGTGGCGTACTAGACAAACACAACAACTACCTACAAGCCAAGCAAGCGCTGTACGTGAACATCGCCAACCTAGCTGTAGAAGTTGACCAAGCAATGGCTGTTTTGGACTCGTTCAACGTAACTGCTGAAGAGCAACTCAACTCATCACTAGCAGACGCAAGCAGCATCTACGACAAAGGCCTATTCAACGCGATTGCAATTGGCATTGTTGTAACCGTGTTCGCAGCTGCAATTGGTTACCACATTGCACATAGCGTACGAGAGCCATTAACTCGCATCCTCGGTACGTTAGAAGGTCTAACCGAAGGCGATATGACTCAGCGTATCGATATTCGCTACGACAACGAATTCAGCCGCGTGAGCCGTCACATCAACACCTTGGCTGACAACCTACACAACATCCTTGTGAAGCTGAATGACGCTTCAGATGACTTAACTAAGACTGCAAGCGTCAACCAGAAGACGTCATCTGAAACGCAGGCTCAATTGAACAGCCAACGTGAGCAAACCGCGACTGTTGCGACCGCAATGACAGAGATGTCTCATTCTGTACAAGAAGTGGCGAACAGCGCGCAAAGCTCACTCACCATGGTTCAACAAGTAGAATCGGCTTCTGAGTCTGGTCGTCAGATCATGAACACCAACATCAGCACCATTAATCAGCTTGAAGTTCGCCTTACTGAATCAGTGGGCGCTGTAGGCGAGCTACAACAGATGAGTAGCCAGATTGGTTCAATCCTTGACGTTATTCGTGGTATTGCTGAACAGACCAACCTACTTGCACTTAATGCGGCAATCGAAGCAGCGCGTGCAGGTGAACAAGGTCGTGGTTTTGCAGTCGTTGCCGATGAAGTACGAGTGCTAGCACAGAAGACCACTCAATCAACCTCTGAAATCGAGACTATGATCAGCAATCTGCAATCAAGCTCGAAAACGGCAAGCAACGTTATTGAAAGCTGTATGACCGATATGGACATGTCGGTTCAACAAGCTTCAAGTGCAAACAGTGCGATGGAAGAGATCCAAGCCTTGATTCTAGAGATCAGCCACATGAGTACACACATCTCTCAAGCAGCCGCTGAGCAGAGTGAAACGTCTGGTGATATTGCACGCAACATCGAAGACATCAACCATATCGCAGATAAGAGTTACCAAGCGATGTCTTCAATTGCAGAAGCCAGCCAAAACCTAACAATTTTGGCGAATCAGCAAGGTGATTTAGTACATCAATTCAAACTATAGATAAATGAAGAATCGATAGATATTTAGTGAGATTGTTGAGACTTCTTACCCAATAGTGGTAACTAATTGAGCTAGGGCAACTTTTATCAAGGGTTGCCCTTGTTTTTTATGAGCTTTGTCATTATATGATTATTAAGGCTTGCTGCTTCCCGTTTTTTCTTTCACCTTTATGAGCGAGCCGCTATTAAGGAATTTATATGGCTGTTCATGTTGGCATTATCGATCAAGACCCCATTCGCTTGCTCACCCCATTACTTGATAACCGAACGGTCAGCACCCACATCGTGTTTATCGGCGACAAGAATCAAGTCAGTATGTACAAACGTTTAGACAGCGTTTTGCATAAGCGCGACATTACGAGTGAGTTTTTCGAAATTCCGACCATCGTAAATACGTCCGTCATTAAAGAATCTATCCAAACCCTTGCCGAAGACCTCAAAGCACGCGGTCAAGAAGTGAAGCTCAACGCAAGTTGTGGCCTTCGTCACCGCCTACTTTCTGTGTACGAAGTATTCCGTACTTACCACTGGCCAATCTTCGTGGTTGAACCAAACAGTGACAAGCTGTGTTGGTTGTACCCAAATGGTAAAGAAGATGCACAAGTTCAAGACCGCATCACCATCGACGACTACCTGACTGTGTTCGGTGCTCGCGGTGAATTCAGCGATGTTCAGCTGTCTCCGCAACTGGATCAGAAACTTTATGAACTGGGTGAACGTTGGGCAAGTAACGCACTCGAACTAGGCCCTGGCCTTGCGACATTGAACTACCTAGCAACGACCTGCCGTAAAGAACAAAAACTTGATGTAGGCCTATCTGAGAAGCAACAAGGCTATCGCGAGCTCAACATGCTGCTGAGCGATTTGGTTGAAGCTAAAATTGCGACTTACGACAATGGTATTTTGACCTTTGCCAACGAAGACGCGCGCCGCTTCTCAAACGGTGAATGGCTTGAAACATTGGTTCACAGCACAGTTAAGCAGATCCAAGATGACATGCCGACCATTCAAGACCGTTCTTTGAATGTTCAGGTATACCGTCAACTGGGTGAACGTGAGGTTCGTAACGAGCTTGATGTTGCCTCTGTGGTGAACAATAAGCTGCACATCATCGAATGTAAGACCAAAGGCATGCGTGATGATGGTGATGACACCTTGTACAAACTGGAATCGCTTAGAGACCTGCTAGGTGGCCTACAAGCACGTGCAATGTTAGTGAGCTTCCGCCCTCTTCGCCATAACGACATCACACGAGCTGAAGATCTTGGCCTTGCATTGATTGGCCCTGACGAATTGAAAGATCTTAAAACACACCTAACGGCATGGTTTACAGCTGCGGGTGGCAGTGAAGATCTAGAGTACTAAAAACCAATAAGCTCATGAGAGCTCAATGCTCTTAAGCAGATTGTTAAAAAGGCGAATGACGATTAAGTCACTCGCCTTTTTTGTTGTCTGTTTTCTCTATTGATTACTTTCAGACGGCACAAAAAAATGGCCGCATCATACGATGCGGCCATTTTCAAAATTTAATGTCACTTGAAGACTTAATGCTCTCTAAAACTCAGAGCACTTTAAGACTTAAAGCATTTTACGAGCGGCTTCTACAACCACTTTGATTGAACGTGCTTCTGTTACTTTTAGAGTGTCGTGATCAGGCGTCTCTTTTTGAGTACGGTTGATGATTACACCAGCAACACAACCTGCTTTCAGACCAGAACTTGCACACATAGTTAGCAGTGTTGCAGATTCCATCTCGAAGTTTAGAACGCCCATGTCTTGCCATTCTTGCATAGAGCCTTGGAAGCGCTTAACAACGCGACCAGAGAACGTGTCGTAACGCTCTTGACCTGGGTAGAACGTATCGCTTGATGCCGTTACGCCCATGTGAACTGTTGCACCTGATTCATCAACTGCCGCTTTCATTGCTGTTGCAACTTCAAAGTCAGCCACTGCTGGGAACTCC
Organism: Vibrio sp. 10N.261.52.C11; assembly: GCF_041471405.1. Classification (NCBI taxonomy): domain Bacteria; kingdom Pseudomonadati; phylum Pseudomonadota; class Gammaproteobacteria; order Vibrionales; family Vibrionaceae; genus Vibrio; species Vibrio sp. 10N.261.52.C11. The sequence goes on along the minus strand of NZ_JBFROI010000014.1, from coordinate 128,644 downwards.
ATAGGAGCAAAGTGTAGGCTAGCGCCGTCTAGACGAACAGAACCTGTAGAAACAATCATGTCACCCACGTTTACGTGAGGTTGGATAGCACCAGTCGTACCAACACGTAGGAAAGTGCGAACACCAAGTTGAGCAAGCTCTTCAACTGCGATAGAAGTCGATGGACCACCAATACCTGTTGAACATACAACAACTGGTTTGCCGTCTAGCTCTGCGCGGTAAAGCGTGTATTCACGGTGACTAGCAAGGAATACTGGGTTCTCCATCTCTTCTGCAATTTTTTGCACACGAGCAGGATCACCAGGGATGATCGCAAGAGTAGCACCGTTAAGATCTGCTTCAGTAACACCTAAGTGGAAAACAGCTTGAGACATAGTTCGCTCCTTTTGGCTTATTGGGCTTTTTACCCTTATTTAAGCTCATAGTAAATTCGTGGGGTACGAACACACTCTAACCAAGCTCATTACAAAATGAAGTGATACATGTCACATGAATGATCGCAACAATAATTCAAGTTTCAGAAAAAACCGATTGGCATCACAAAAATAAGCAATCCGCACGCCTATGTTGCATACTAATGAGACAAAAAGCGCCTTTAACGTATTACCGCTAAAGGCGCTTTTATATTAAGAATGCTCTATGTCGGTGAGCTCGATTTAGTACGCTTTAGATTTAAATCGAAGCAGACGCAATGCGTTCAATGTCACCAATGCAGTTGCACCACTATCCGCTAAAACTGCCACCCACAAACCGGTAATACCTAACAAGCTTGTCACCAAGAATACGACCTTCAAACCAAGCGCAAGGGCTACGTTTTGACGGATGTTGTTCATGGTCGCTTGCGACAGTTCAATCATCGCTGGCAGCTCAGTTAAACGGTTATGAGTCAGTGCTGAATCCGCCGTTTCCAAAGCGACATCCGTACCACCACCCATTGCGATGCCGACATTCGCCGTTTTCATTGCTGGTGCATCATTAATGCCATCACCGACCATCGCCACGTGCGACTGTTGAGATAACTCCTCAACGTAAGATACCTTGTCGCTTGGCAATAGGCTTGCCTTGTACTGCATACCAATCTTGCTACTGATCGCTGCTGCACTGCGCGGATTATCGCCGGTCAACATGATAGATTGAATACCTAATTCATTAAGTCGTTCAATCGCAAGCTTAGCGTCACTGCGTAACGTATCTTGCCAAGCAATCAGACCAATCACCGTCGTAGCTTGCTCTGTTGATTCTTCTTGATCTTTAACCTCAAGAGCAACCACAACCGTCTTGCCCTCACCTTCTAATGCTTCTACCTGAGAAACCACATCGGCACCAAGTTCGAACGTGACTTTAGACGGTGACAGAACCTGATACTTAACACCATCAACATCCCCTTCAACACCACTACCAATCAACGCTTTCTTGTTGTGTGATTCAGGAATCTCTATATTCAGGTCTTTTACTTTAGCGACAAGTGACTGCGCCAACGGGTGAGTAGAGCCAACTTCAATCGCCCCAACCACACGCAGCATCGCGTCTTGTTGCCACCCCGATAGAGGTTGAATATCCGTAACCTGAGGCTTACCTTCGGTCAGTGTGCCTGTCTTATCGAAGGCGATGGTTTGGATTTTACCAAGCTGCTCTAGCGCTGCGCCGCCTTTAATGAGCGCGCCACGTTTCGCTGCTGCTGCTAAGCCAGAGGTAATCGCTGCAGGAGTCGAGATAACCAAGGCACACGGACAAGCAATCAACAATAGCGCTAGGCCACGGTAAACCCATGTTTCCCATGGCTGCGCAAACAACAATGGTGGTGTGATGATGACCAACAGAGCCACTACCATCATTAACGGTGTGTACCAACGGCTGAACTTATCGAGGAATCGCTCTAGTGGTGCTTTACGAGACTCTGCTTCTTCAATCAGATGAAGAATGCGATCGATCGCGTTCTCACCCTGTTTTGAAGTGATGGTGATACGAACCACTTTATCGACCACCACAGCGCCAGCCATGATGCTATTGCCTTCGATGTGTTCAACAGGAACAGATTCACCGGTTAACGCACTTTCATCAAAGCTTGCCGCGTCTGTAATCAATTGGCCGTCAGCAGGTAAACGAGAGCCCGCGGCCACTTCAATCACATCACCTGGAACCAGTTCACTGACTGCTACTTCTACACGCTCGCCGTTGATGATCTTAGTCGCGTTTTCTGGTACCAATGCCATTAGCGCTTGAACGCCACTTCTTGCTCTTGATGAAGCAAACGCTTCTAAGCGCTCACCAATCAAGAACAACAATAGAACCATCGCTGCTTCCGCAGTTTCGCCAAGGTACAAAGCACCCAGCGCGGCAACACTCATTAAGGTTTCAATAGCAAACGGTGTACCTGAACGCGCCAGCTGAACCGCTTTCTTCGCCACCGGATATAAACCAAGCAGACAAGTTACCGTAAACAAGCCTTCACTTAATTGAGGTGAGGTGATTTTTACAAGCGCCGCAAACAGCATTGCCGCTGCAATCGCGATAATCTGTAAATTAGGTTGGATATAAGCTTGCCAAAAAGTCTCAGGTTGTTGTTTTTCTTTCTTTGAACCGACTTCCGTAAGAGGGAAACCCGTTTTGATAGAGACCTGTTCAATGGTGTCAGCAAGGCTTTCATTATCGAATTTCACAACCAGCTTTTCGGTAGCAAAGAGAACCTTCGCTTGAATAACACCGTCAATATTGCTGATCGCGTTTTCTATTTTTCTTGCACAAGCTGGGCAGTCCATTCCGGCAACCAGCCAACTTTTCGAAAATTTGGCATCGAGAGATAAAGTTGAGGACTGACTGTCTTCTTCTCCACTATCCGACGAACTACAACAATCATCTCCAGACGATGACGAAGCAGCAGAAGAGCTACAACAACCAGATGAAGTACCTGCTGCTGTGATGCTTGAAATTTTAGGGCTAGAGCAACTTGCTCCTGCCGCTTGAGGTTGAACGTCCACTTTTTCTGAGCGGCACGCTGCATGTTTTGCGCACATAATGTATCTCCTTAATACTCAAAAGCCTTGAGGTTGTTGCTAACTTACGAGCAACAGAACCTTAAGTTCATCAAAAGTATAAACCTTGGAGGCTACTCCAAGGTCAAGAAGAAGTTTTCAAGAAAACAAAAATATTATGCCAGCGCCGATGGCTTACTGAGATTTAAGCTCCGCACACTCTTCACGGTTAGCGGATACATCATCAATAAGAACCGCATCGTGTGAACAGAATGGCTGAGTGTTCAAGCTGACAATCGACACATCATCTTCCACTGGATCAACTTGAGATCCTTGCATCAGTTCAGCGATATGATGTCGAAGCACCAAGATACCTAAAATTCCGAACAAAACATTACCCAAAGCTTGACCATAGAGAACACCCAAAGCGCCATACCATTGCGAACCTAGATATACGAACGGCAGAGTACCTAACGTCGCTTTACCCAAATTCAATGCTGTCGAGTAAAGCGGTTTACCTAGGTTGTTGAAAGACGTGTTGGCAACAAATAGTGCACCGTTAAAGGTGAAGGTTAACGCCACATAGGTACAGAAAGCCGCCACAATGATTGCTGCATCACCTTGTAAGCTAAAGCCTTGAATGACATAACCTTGAACGAAGTACAACAGAATACAAACAGCGATGGTGTATGCCGTAGTAACCAGCAATGAGTTATTGAGTGTTTCTTTTACTCGGTCCATGCGTTCAGCACCAAAGTTCTGACCAATGATTGGCCCCACAGCGCCAGACAAGGCAAAGATAACCGCAAAACAAACTGGCGTCAGACGACCTATCACGGCAAAGCCCGCGACAAAATCCTCACCATATTGTGCGATACCCGTTGTTACAATCGCATTACCGATAGGCGTTGCGGTATTGGTGATAATCGCAGGCAGCGCAATCGCCAATATTGGTCGAATATTAATGCGCCATTGCACAAAAGAAGGCGGAGCTACCAGCTGATGGCTGCGAATAAGAGGATAAAGCGAAAAGAATAGCACCGAGAAACGAGCGACAACCGAAGCGATAGCCGCCCCTTCGATGTTCCAACCAAAACCAAAAATAAACAGAGGATCGAGAATCGCGTTAACAATGCCGCCAGACAAAGTTGCCCACATCGAACGCTTAGCATCACCTGCCGCTCTTAAGCCCGCACCCGCTGCCATCGCTAACGCCAAAAATGGACCACTAGGTAGCAAAATCTGTAGGTAAGCTTGAGCGCGTTCGGCTGCAATGCCTTTGGCGCCTATCGCGGCTAGCAGCTCTGGAATATAAGCGAACATGATTGCAGTTATGGTTGAACTGATAACAAACGCAGTCAGCATGATACTGGTGCTTAGGTTTCGAGCGTGCTCTTGATTCTTGGAGCCGATGGCTTTGGACACTAATGCGCCCATGGCAATGGAAGTACCGATAGAAACGGAGGTAGAAAAGAAAGTCAGCGTACCTGCAAAGCCTACCGCAGCAGCCAATTCAACCTGTCCGAGCATACTGATAAACAGCATGTCGAGCAGATCGACCACAAATAACGCCATCAAACCGACAGAGCCAGCCCCCGACATCACCAATATGTGGCGCATCGTTGAACCTTCAACAAACTTTGCCGTTTGATTTGACATGAAACCTCCAAAAGTTGGAATACCCAAGAGCTAAAGCCTAATCAGCTGTTCAACTGTTCAACTGGCTAGGGATCCAAAAAGAAAGGATCGACCAAGAAAAGCGCTATACAGAAAAAAGGCGCTAGTGCGCCTTTTTTCAATTGAGAGTATTGAGAAAAATAATCGTTCTTAACACGCTACTATACCTGATGTTTGAAGCATTCTTCCAAGTTCTTGCCAATTGCTCTCAAAACATCAGTTCTGGTGATAATACCCACCAGTTTTCGATTATCGATCACAGGGTATGCTTTAGGTTTTCCAACCTGCATCATGTCCGCCAATTCAATAATGGATAAGTCAGGTGACACCGACAGCACTTCTTGGTACATACAGTCACCCACAAGGTGTGTGTCTTGGCAGAAGTAACTGACCTTCACAAGTTTCTCGAGTAAATCCTGCTCTGAAAGGAAGCCAATCACTTGTTCGTTATCATCGATTACGGGCCCACCCATATGGTGGCTACGCATCACTTTGTCTAACGCTAGACTTAACGGCATATCAGGAGTAAATGTCACAACCTGCTGCGTCATGTAATCTTTCACTTTAATAGAATGCATTGCGTTCTCCCTAAATACTTTGCGTCATATATTTTCTATCTTGTTAAGTTAATTGTTGTCTAAAATCTTGATTTTACTAAATGGATTTCAACAATTTTATTGATAGGCAAAACCTAACAAGACAAAAAAGTGAGACAAACAAAGGGTTGAGCACGTTTTCGAACGCCAGAAAAAAGAAAAAAAAGAGCCCTTACAAAGCCTTACTTTCCCTTGCTTAACCTTACTTAGCCGAGCTAGCCTGCGTAAATAAACCCTGTAATCTTCACCTCACTAATAATTAGAAATCCCGTTTTAGGAAGTTCATGCAACACGACAACAACATGTACGCGTATATTTACGCAGGTAACGACGGCACAGAAAACACACTCATCGCCACTATCGATAATCAAGAAAAACCGCTGATATCAAGCTGCGTTGATGAGATAAAACGCATGTCATGCTTAGCCATTGATTTAGCAGCAAAACACGACCTAAAAGTGAAGCTGGTGAAATATCAAAGAGAACAAGAGATCGACTTCGGCCTATTCGTTAAATAGTGAATCCGACACTGATTTGGTTAATCTCTAACTGGCAGCCATAGTAGCATTAGCAAGCGCAATAGCCGTGAATGGCTGCCGAATTCGACCTGACAAGCCTAACGGGTAAAGGCTATAATGATCAGACGGCGCCCTTGCCGATTTTCATTGTCCAAATACGGTTTACTATGTCTTCCCAAACCCCACCTAAAACGTATCTAACGAATTCCTTATCTAAGTTAAAAAGCTACTTTAGTGAGTTATTGGATTTCCAATCACGCATTTGGGTGGTTCATATCTTTGAAGACTCTATTACCGATCAGTCGTTTGTGATTAATGAAGATGGCTTTAAAGAACCGCTAGAGTGGATGAAAAAACGTGATTACCAAGCGAGAATGCTTGATCGTGTTGATAAGATGAAAATCTCACAGGTGATTGAGATTCAGTTCGAAGACAAAATGCATCGCTTGATGCGAGTGAAGTAGCTTTATTGTTTGGGCGTTCACGAAAAGCCCTTGCTAGAAATCAAGTATAAAAAGGCCAGCGCTCGCTGACCTTCTCTCATTGATTACAAACCACCATCTAACGCGCACAATACTCATGCCACAGGCGCACCGCTTTCTGGTATGCCTCAGTTTTATCGTGCGTTTCTGCAAAGAGAATGGCTGTCATGCTGTCGACAACGGTATTCGCCATTAGCGCCATATCTTCAGCCGATGTGCCAAGTACACATTGACTAGGAAGTGGCAGCTCTAGGTTCATCATCTCTTCCCAGTAGAACGATTCGACTTTGTCAGGAGAGCTCATCCATACCGTTTGGCTAACTTTAGGATTATATTCCGACTCACCGTTCATCCCTTTGAATGAAATCACCGAGTGGGATTTATTTCCGATAACATGCTCAACTTCCGCATGAAGTTGTGGAAAGCCAGGATGGAAACTGCCACGCAGACCTAAACGGCCACCACCAGGATTCAATGCTCGAACTACCGTGTTAATTGGTGTTCTCAAACCGTAGCGGTGTTTCCAACCAATCATGGTTTGTGCTTCGGGCGCAAAGTTAGCTAGCGGTAAATAAGCAATGCCGTCTTGTTCAAGAATCGACTTAGCATGTTCAGGGCTCTCAGCACTTTGCACACCGACATCTTGCAAATGGCTTTCAACGTGCGTCCTACCGCTCGGCTTATCCATATAGCCATGCATTAACACTTTATAGCCATTGTCAGCTAAGATTTTTGCCGCCAACAAGTTCCAAGGCTTGCCACTGGCGTTATCGTTACGCTTACCTGCATAACACGGCCAATCAATATCAGCGCCTAAATCTGGCACTCGAGATTGAAACGCTTTTACAAAGCCAGCGATCTCTTCATTGGTTTCATTCTGCACACGAATCAACATCAGTAGCATAGCCATTTGGTCGTCACCGACTTCTCCGCTTAAATACTCATCCATGATGCGGTAGGCTTGTTCGAACGATAAAGGCTTACGCCCTCTTTCTCCTCGTCCAACTGTACGAATACACTCTAAAATACTACTCATTGATTGTTTATTCTCTTCCGTTGATATCAATAAAATTCGAATACACTTTCGATTCTATGATACCCACCGTGCATTGCAAAGCGATTCAGTTGCTCTCGACCGAATTACCAATACGCGGATTGGTGTTCTAAAAGTAAACTTACTGGTGTAAAATTAGCGTATGTAATGCTAACCGCGACATATTGAGTAGTATCCCGATGACTGTAAAAAAAACGCTGAGCCAAAGAAAACGTGAATCGATCGTTGCCGCTGCTATCGCAGAGTTTACTGAGCATGGCTACAAGGCCACCAGCATGGATAAAATATCGAGTCGCGCAGAAGTATCAAAGCGCACCGTATACAATCACTTTGCCAGCAAAGAACTGCTTTTAGATGAGATTCTAGACAGCATTTGGAGCAAAACTCTGGCCGCAACGCATTTCCCTTATCAAGCAGAACTGCCACTTGAAGAACAGCTTTCGTCGATAGCCAATCAAGAACTTGAGTTACTTGAGTCTGAAGGCTTCATCGACCTGTCACGCGTGTTGTTCTCAGAGTATTTCCATAACGCCGAACTGGTGCATCAAGCGATGGAAAAATATTCCCAAGCAGAAAGTGGACTTACAACCTGGATTAAAGCCGCGTTGGCAGACGGTCGTTTAGTAGAACTAGACCCACAATTCGCCTCCACGCAGTTCATTGGTCTGCTTAAGTCTTTTGCGTTTTGGCCGCAAATCATTGGTCATGTGCCGTCACCGGATGCTGCGCACAAACAAGTGATCATTACTTCAAGTGTCGAGATGTTCCTTAAACAATATCAGGCGTGATTTTGGTGGTTGATGAGAATTCAACCACAATAAAACCATCACTGGTATCCGCTGTTATTTTCCCTATACTGCAACCCACTTTCGTCATTACGACTCAGTAAAACTTCAACTTTAGGTAACCCTATGATTACTTTCACCACCAACTTTGGCGATATCGAGATTGAACTGAACCTTGAAAAAGCGCCAGTAACGTCGAAAAACTTCCTTAAATACTGCCAAGACGGTTTCTACGAAGGCACGACATTTCACCGTGTTATTGAAGGTTTCATGATTCAAGGTGGTGGTCACACTATCGACATGACAGAAAAACCAACTCGCGCCCCAATCGTCAACGAAGCAAACCGTGGTTTGAAGAATGTGATTGGTTCTGTGGCAATGGCTCGGACTGATGCACCACATTCTGCAACGGCGCAGTTCTTCATCAACCTTGATGACAACGATTTCCTAGATCACACCTCAACAACCAATGCTGGCTGGGGTTACGCGGTATTCGGTAAGGTTTCAGCAGGTATGGATGTGGTAAACAAAATTGCGAAAGCACCAACAACCATTCGCTGGGGACACGAAGATGTGCCTTGCGAAGATATTGTGATTACAAAAGTCACTATTCGCGACTAATTCATTCACGTCCTTTCCCGCCCCTAGTGCATTCGAATTGATGGCATAAAGAAAAGAAGGCTGTGCGATAGGACTATGGTGGTAAGGGTTCGACTTTACCACCTGTATTTAAAGCTCGTTGTTAGAATAGTTACCAGCGAGAACGATAAGTACGGTGACACCCTTTGCACGTCTTATTCGCAGAATTTAACCCTTGCTCTGCACTCGACAAGTCTTGTTCAACACTCGCCTGATAAGGCTCAGAAAAGCACTTGAAGAACAACTCGTTCCTATCCCCGTTCGTTTAAACAAAGAGTTGATGAACGAGTTAGATGCTGAAGAGCAACAACAAATGCTCAAGCTACTTCAGAAAGTAGTCGCGGCAATCTGATCTTACCGCGTTCACTGCTTAGCAAGCTTAGTGCTTAGAAATTATTACACTCTGAACGTGTATTGAAAAACAACCCACACTCGGCCTTGCGCCGAGTGTTTTATTTTCGTCTCGACCATTTGATATAGCAAAATAGTGAAGCAATGATCACCGCCCCACCGAGCAGCTTCTGCATCTCTACACTTTCGCCAAGCACACTCACACTTAACAGCAGCGTCCACACAGGCTCAAGAATCATGATCAATGCCGCCACTTCCATGTTCACGGAGTGCTGACCGACCGTTTGTAGCAAGTAACGAATAGACGTTGCGATCACCGCAGAGACAATAAACCAGAAGACTAAGGTTTTGGTGATTTCGAACTCCGGCTGAGCTGTCATAGAAGCAAAGGCTAAACCACTCACACCCACCACAAACAGTTGCACACAGATTGATGCGATAGGCTTGATATTGGTAATCACACGCTTGTTCATCACAAAGTGAACAGACAACAAAATCGATGCTAGTAAGAAATAAATCTGACTCTGCTCAACATGCCAGCCGTTACCCAAAGTCAGCAACAGCATGCCAATAATCGCGATCGGGAAAGACATCCAAAACGCGCGATTAGGCTTAACTCGAAACAAAATCCAAGACACAAACGGTGCAATGATCATGGCTAAGCTCATGATGAATGCCCCTTCCGACAAGCTTTCAGTCACCGAAACTGCAAACACCCATACCTGCAATGAGGCAGACAACAACAAACCCACGCCGCAAAGAGACAGAATCTGCTTAAACGAAAGCTTACGAATATGGTGAATACAAAATGGCAGAAGAATAAGACTCGCGACGAGGAATCGCACACCAATGAACACTGGCCCAGGCATTTCTAATACCACCAGCTTAGATGCAATCCATCCCACCCCAGCTAGCAGGGTGGCAAATAGAAGGTAAAGCTCTCCGCGCATCGCTTTCACGTTCATCATTTTACTTAGTCCAATAACAAAAAAAGCAACCCGACTCTGCAAGGTTGCTTTTTATAAACATTCAACAGGATCGAGATACTATCTCAATACTCTGCTTCAGGCAGCTGTTTTTAGCCTGCGTATTCTGGGTAATCCGTTAAACCTTTTTCAGCACCACCGAACAATGTGTTTGGATCGTGCGCTGCAAGTGGGTAACCATTTTGAATACGAGCTGGTAAATCTGGGTTCGCAACGAATGGACGACCAAAACCAACCATGTCAGTTACGCCTTCAGCAACGGCTTTTTCGCCACGCTCGCTATCGTATTTACCCGCATAAATAAGGACACCCTCGTAGGCTTCACGAACTGCTGCTTTAAATGCTTTTGGCGTTTCAGGTGCATCGTCCCAATCAACTTCTGCAATGTGTAGGTAAACAATTTTGTATAGGTTAAGTAGTGCTGCCGCCGCTGTGTAAGTCTCTACTGGTGTAGCGTCAACCGTACCATTCAACGATGTGAACGGAGCAAGGCGTACACCAACACGGTCAGCACCAATCGCTTCAACCATAGCTTCAACCACTTCGCCTAGGAAACGTAAACGGTTTTCAATTGAACCACCGTATTCGTCAGTGCGGTTGTTTGCTTCAGAATCGATGAATTGGTTGATTAAGTAACCATTCGCTGCGTGAAGTTCGATACCATCAAAGCCTGCTTCAACCGCATTCAAAGCCGCTTGGCGATACTGTTCAACCACCTCTTTGATGTCTTGTTTCGTCATTTCACGAGGTTCAACCACATCAACAAAGCCCGGTTCATCAGTACCGTTATCGATGAATACCTTTACGTTTTGTGCTTTAAGTGCAGAAGACGAGATTGGCTGTTCACCACCAATGTTGTCTGGGTGTGTTACACGGCCTACATGCCAAAGTTGAGCGAAGATAACGCCCTCTTTTTCATGTACGGCATCAGTCACTTTTTTCCAACCAGCGATCTGCTCATCAGAATAGATACCCGGAGTCCAAGCATAGCCTTGACCCATAGGTGAAATTTGTGTGCCTTCAGCAATAATCAAACCTGCAGAAGCACGCTGAGCGTAGTAAGCCGCCATCATATCGTTTGCTGAATTACCAGGTTGCGTTGCGCGAGAACGCGTCATCGGTGGCATAACAATACGGTTTTTAAGCTCGATATTACCAAGTTGAATTGGTTGAAATAGTGCGTTTGTCATTGTTATATCCTCGATTAACCTAGTTGAATCAGTTCGATTTGGTAGCCGTCTGGGTCAGTAATAAAAGCGATATGAGTTGAGCCGCCTTTCACTGGACCCGCTTCGCGAGTGACGTTGCCACCTAGCGATTTGATTTTGTCACATGCTGCGTAAATATCTTCTACACCCAATGCCAGATGACCAAACGCGCTGCCCATCTCGTACTCATTCGTATCCCAGTTGTACGTTAGCTCGATAGTCGTGCCGCCTTGCTCATAGCCAACAAAAACCAATGTGTAGCGGTACTCTTTGTTTTCGTGGCGTTCAAGTTCCTTCATTCCCAATACCTTGGTGTAGAACTCGATAGACTTGTCTAAATCAGTAACTCGGATCATTGTGTGTAGGAATTTCATATTTCGCCCTTTTTAGCCCAGCAACCTGAGCCGATATAATCGTGAGTGGAGGTTACCCACTTCTTTGTTAGGGTTAATATACGAGCTGACAGCAAATAAATGAAATTATCATAAATTCTCATTGTGATAATTTTTTATTATAACTCACTTAATACAAGTGATTTGTTAAGAAGATATTTGGCAAACAAAAGATAGGGCGACGATCAGAAAGCGGAGCGCCAACTGTTTAGTGATTTAGACATGTCATTAGTCGTATTGATGATCTGCTCTCTCAACCACTTATGTGCCGGATCGGTGTTCTGTTTTTTCAACCAAATGAGGTAATGAGAGATAGGCTGATAATCGAAAGGCGGTTTGAACAACTGTAACCCAAGACGTTCCTGATACTGGTTCGCCATAGAAAGCGGTACAACAGTGATGTAATCAGTCTGGCTACACAGCATTAGGTTACTGGCCATAGAGCTGCCGTGAATTACAATTTTACGCGAGGATAAGTCTAACGAAGTGTAGTGAGTCAAACTTCTTACTTGGCGACGTGTTCTGGCTAAAACCGCATGTTGCTCACTGAGATATTGCGCCTCGGTGATCTCACCTTTGATCCTAGGGTGCCCATTTCGGCAAACAATCACAAACTCACTATCGTAGAGCTTTTCGCTCATCATGCTTGAATGCTCAGGCAACACAATGTCGATCATCAAATCAAACTTCTGAGTTAATAGATCCTCATGGACTTGATCATCACTATCTGGTTGGTCATACACCTCAAGAGATAAGCCTTGGTTAGATAACTGAGAAAATCGATCGAGCAACATCCACTTTAAATGTTCGGGAACCGAAGCCACAAACCTGCGCTCTGTACTCGCTTCATCAAACCCAGCCATACCTTGAAACACGCCGTTGAGCTCGTGTATTGGCGCTTTGATTTGCTCATACAAGCTTTGCGAGTAAGCAGTAGGCACAACCCCTCGCCCACTGCGCACAAACAACTCTTGGCCAATTTCATTTTTCAGTCGGCCGAGCGCAGTGCTGATCGTCGATTGATTGGTATTCAAATGATCGGCAGCCTTACTCAAACTGCCCTGCTCCATCACCGCTGAAAACACAGCCAATAAGTTAAAATTCGGAATGTCATTACTCATGATTCAGTGCTCATTTGGCGATAGATTTAATTATCTTATCGTAAAAGCGATAGAATGAAACAACGGATGCTCATTGAGAAAACAAAACTGAGAAGGAAGCATCATATGGTAAAGAGCAAAAATGTCAGAACAACTCACTCTTTCGAATAGCTGCCACATTCGCCAGATTGGAATCTAAATCTCTTCGCTGTGCCAGTAACGCTTAATCCACCCAAACTCACCCTAGACTGGTCGGAGTATTCAATATTTCCGTCCTGCCTTATTGATACTTTTATAGCCACTTCTATGATCCAGGCTAATTAAATAGACATATTTTATAAGCCGAGTTTGAGCCTGTCCAAATAAACCCACCTCACGTTTAAGCAACCACTCAATTCATCGTAATTACGATAATTCAATATCGCAATAATGCGTAGATAGCACCAGTTACACTTCCTATTATTTCGCCAACAAATCAATTCTTAACCTAAACAGAAAACCTAAAAATGTGTAGATGATGGTGTTGCACACATCACGGAAGACGGCCTTAAAACCCAATGCAGCAAACGAACCTATCAATGGTAGACGTTACTTAAGAATGATTTCGCCAGGTGTTTTTAACACTCTATTCGCGAGAATGCGTTGTCTACGTGGTCAAAGCGATTTTTAATTGTCATCTAGTACTTTTGACTCAGTAGGTCTATACGGTTACGTGAGTTCAACACCTCTTTCAGATGTCTTCTAAAAGTCTTGTACCAAGGCTGCACTTTCTCTCTCCTTATTTAGGTTGAGATATGAACTTTATAAAAATCGTTTTCCAGAAAATCTGGGCCGTTGTGATGGTCTTGATTAAATTCTGCCTGTTTATGGCAGTGATGTTTGCGGGAGCATGGGCTCTTGCACCATTAGGCACAATCCATTCTAAAGACATCGACATGTCTCAATTCAACAATCATCCCAATGAAATGATGATGAACTTCTTCCAGATGGAGTCCTTCTCTGGTTACTTGTTCTCAGTGACCATTGCTGTGGTTTTAGCCGGTGTTTACGGCATGTGGCAGTTGCATGAACTGGGTGTGCATAAAGCAAAAGAGCACAAAAGCGCTCACGTACAAATCGTGTTTGCACTGTCACTTTGTGGTCTATTCATTAGCAAAACATTCTGGGTTATTGCATTAGTTATCGCGTTGGCGAACTGGAAGCATATTGGTCAATCACTGAGTGATGTTATTCGCCGTGGTGTTCAGCCTAAACAAGACGCGACCAATACAGAGACAGCCGCAGTCCACGTATCACCTGAACAACCGGTAACAGAGCCGTCTTCAGTAGAGCAATCTTCAAAAGAACAGGCTTCAGAAGAAAAGACTCCAACAACACCATCCGCTACAGAAAAAGAGGTCGCATAATGAAAGAGATGATGATTCCATACATCCTAATTGTATGGTCACTGTTTGCGACAGGCGCACTTAAGAAGAACTTCAAGAACTACACATGGGCTGCCATTGGCGGCGTAACGATTCTTGCGGTATTAGCGGTTATCTCTCGCTTGTGGGCACCCGTTGATCTAACCAACTCAACCACAGTGAAAGCACCACACGCGGTGATGTCACCGATCTTTGGCCAGCAGATCGACCAAGTGCTTGTTGAACACAACCAAATGGTTAAAGAAGGCGACGTAATTTACACACTCGTCGACATTGACTCAGCCGCAGACAAAGCAAAGATCGAATCTTCAATTGTTCAGAAAGAAGAACAGATTAAGCAAATGACTCGCGACTTAGAGCGCGCTGAAACTTCACCTGAAATTTTCAATCTGCGTGACGTAGAAAAGTACGACTCAGACCTTCGAGTGCTGCACGCTCAACTTGTGTCGTTAAAAGCCGATCTACAAAAAGTAAATTGGGCGCAAGAGAAGAAAACGATTAGAGCTGAATTTGACGGTCAGGTATCGATAGTGAATATTGCTGAGGGGTCTGTAATGGGGAACATGCACCTTTACAACACCAGCAAAAAGTTCCTTGAGATGCGTATTTCAGACCAAACTTACGGATATGTTCAAGTAGGCGATTTTGCAGAGTTCTTCGTTGATGCATACCCAGGGCACGTGTTCAGAGCAAAAGTACACAGTTTCAACGCAGGTACGGGAGAGTCGAGTATTTCTCCACTTCAGGGGCCACAAAGCGTCGGTCAACACGTGGTCAGAAACGGTAATGGTTTAGGTCGTACTATCGTACTTGAGATCATCGAACCAGAAGGTTACAACATCCCTATTGGTTCAACTGGCGCGGCTTGGATCTCGGCAGAGAAACCACATCCGTTCTGGGGCTTCATTGATGTAATCGGCGCAGCAACAGTTCGCCTACAATCTTACAAGTCATACCTAGGTGCTTGGTAAACGATTAAGCTCTTGGTAAACGATTAGCTCTTGATAAGCAATTAAATATTCAATGATTTGGCTGTTATTCACTCGTATCACAGCCACTCATGAACTAGCGACTAATTGTAAAACAAATGCCCTGAGTTTCAGGGCATTTTTGTATCTGTTGCAAGCTCATTTACTAATTGATTTAGATCAAAATTAATCGCCAATACAATCGTTTATCAAACAAATCATCGAAAAAACGATAGATTGAAATATTATTAGCGCGTAGATAGCGACCTACCCCACCTCTATCATTTGGCTCAAGAAATCCAATTCCTGTATCCAAATATAAGGTCACTACCATGACTAATACATTCAAAAAAATGGCGCTTCCTGTTGCTATTGCGAGCACTCTACTTGCTTCTGGTTTTGCATCTGCAACACCGATTGTCGAAGCGACATCGAAAGTCGGCCAAGAACTTCAGACGGCAAATGCTGCGCAATACCAAAACATTGATCTTGATGCTCGCTACAAGAGCGAGGTTCTATTCGAACACAAATCAAACATGTTCTGGGGAAAAGGCGAACGTATTCAAGTTGTTTCTAAAACAGGCGATTCTCTAGCTTACACTGCTGAGTCTGACCATGTTCACCCAATCCTCACCAAGCATGGTCGTAAAATGGACCAAGCAATCATCAAAGTAGATGACAACGTATATCTTGGTTACGGTTTCGGTCTAGATACACCCGTCATGATTGAAGGTACGGACGGCATCATCATTGTTGATCCAGGCGAGTCGGTAGAAATGGCTCAATCGGTTAAAGAGCAATTCCGTCAAATCACCGACAAGCCGGTTAAAGCAATCATTTATTCTCACAACCACATCGACCACATCTCTGGTGTGCGTGCGTGGGTGACTGACGAAGAAGTGGCATCAGGTGAAGTAAAAATCATCGCTGAAGAAGGCCTAACCGCTGCAGTGGCTAACTGGTCTTCAAACCTAGGTACTCTATTTGGTCACCGTACTTCTTACACAGGTGCTAAGCACGTAGAAGAAGGCGAGCACGGCACAGTAAACGACGGCCTTGGTCCACGCTTCATGCAAGGTGCTATCTCGTTCATCGAACCAAACCTGCTTGTACCAAGCCAAAGCCACATCGAAATCGAAATTTCTGGCGTGAAAATGCACATCGAGAACGTGCCATCTGAAACTAAAGATGAGTTAGTGGTTTACTTCCCAGACCAGAAAATCCTGCACGCGGCTGAAGTACTTCAAGGTGAGAACTTCCCTAACCTTCACACCATCCGTGGTACTAAATTCCGTGACCCATCAATGTGGTTCAAGGGCATCGACGTAATGCGTAAGTTCGACACTGAGATCATGATTAACTCTCACGGTCGTCCTGTTGAAGGTAAAGAAGCAGTAGCTGACGTACTAACGGCTTACCGTGATGCGATTCAATACACTCATGATCAAACTATCCGTTACATGAACAAAGGTATGACGCCAGACGAGCTAGTTGAAGTAGTTAAACTTCCTAAGCACCTTGCAGAACACCCTTGGTTAGGTGAACACTACGGTACTGTTGCACACGCCGTGCGTCAGATTTA
This sequence comes from Vibrio sp. 10N.261.52.C11, assembly GCF_041471405.1. Classification (NCBI taxonomy): domain Bacteria; kingdom Pseudomonadati; phylum Pseudomonadota; class Gammaproteobacteria; order Vibrionales; family Vibrionaceae; genus Vibrio; species Vibrio sp. 10N.261.52.C11. Next base: position 111,910 of record NZ_JBFROI010000014.1, on the reverse strand, counting down.
CGTAGGTTACAACGGTTTCTTCGAAGCGGATCCATGGCAGCTAGAGCCAATGGCTTACGAGCAACGCGCTAAAGCATTCGTAGAGATCATGGGCGGTCGTGACAACATCATCGACACAGCAAAAGCAGCGATGAAAGCTGAGAACTACACCTTTGCAGCAGAGATTCTTTCTTACCCAATCACGGTAAATAAAGATGACATGGAAGCACGCTTACTGAAAGCACAAGCTTACAAAGCATGGGCTGCAGACCAAGTGAACATCAACTGGCGTAACTGGGCGCTCAACGCGGCGGCTGAACTAGAGAACAAACGTGACTGCGCTAACTTACAACTTCTCTGATACCAACGAGTCATTCACTATCGAAGTGCGTAACGGTATTGCTCAGCTTCATGAAACGGCACTAGAAGGCGCTGATGTTCAAATCAACACTTCTCGTCAAGTATTGAACCAAATCTTGATGGCTGGTCCAAACGCTCAACAAGTGATTGGTACCAACATGCAGTCTGGTGCGTTTAAGTTCTCGAATGGCGACATTCAAGCCTTTGGTCTATTCATGAGCTACTTCGATAAGCCTCTTTCCCCTGAAGAGCTGATGCTTATCGTTCGTTAACTGACACACGTTAGTTAAGGGCTCGCTAGGATAGCAAACGGATAAACATAGGGACCCTTCGCGGTCCCTTTATCTTTTGCTTATTATATAATTCAAACTCCTCCGCTCACATCAACTTTACTGATGGCGTGATGTGAAATATATACGTTCGACTCAAGGTTTCTAGATGCTAAAACGTTTCGCTCTGCTACTTTCACTCAGTTCATCTTTGGTTTTTGCTTGCGGCCTGCATCAAGATACTGGACTTAGCTTGATCACTGAACCGGGCTCTCTCGAAGTCTTTGGCAACATAATCAATGCAAGACAAGATGACGAATTTGGCAATTTAAATAAGCCTGATCATTTCCGCCTTTTTGCGATACAAGCAGCACTTGGCAAAGCACATCCAAACAAAATTGAGTTCAATCTATTTGAAGCAATCAAAGGCCACTACAGCGAAATCAGCTTTGCTAAAGGTGTCAAAGTTTCAGGAAGAGATACATTACCAACCGAGGAAGATTTACTTCTGATCACAGAGTTAGACGTGTTCGATGCGCTAGCAACAGGAACCATTTCTTGGGATCAAGCAAGCTTGCAACGTTTAATCGTCATCAACGGCCCCCAAGATAAACGTGATCAATTGGAAGCTTGGTTTAATGATATTTTTGAAGGGTAATAGCTAAAATCTAAGTAATTCAAGGCTGAATAGTTAAAGGGGGGAGCAACAAAGAAAAATAAGACAGATGACAAAAACAAACAATAAAAAGTCGTCAAACCCTCGGACTTCAAACATTGAGAGTTCAACGACAAACTTAAATCAAAAAATTGCAGGCAACGGAATCAACTCCAGTCCTAGCACACCACTGATGCTCATGACCACCAGCAAAGAAACTTTAAACACTGTCTTTGACCATTGGATGTAGTTAAGGCAATCAACCTTACGGAACGTCACTTTGGTCCACATAAAGCAAACCGCTGCCGATACCGCTAGGTATTCATAACCCGCCTCTCCGAGTAAAAATAACCCCAGAGCAACTGCTCCAAACGCCACCACATACGCTTTCATGTGTTGATGTGCTTTGTCGACGCCCTCTTTCACCGGTAACACAGGTATACCTGCATCGCGGTAGTCTTGAATGCGGAACATCGCAATCGCATATGAGTGTGGCATCTGCCATAAGCAGAACATGATGAACAGCAGAACGGCTTCTAAGCTCAAGTAATTCGTCACACCAAGGTAACCAACTAATGGCGGAACTGCGCCAGAGATACTGCCAACTAAGGTGCCGTAAACCGAATTACGCTTGTACCACATGGTGTAGAAAAAGACGTAAAACACATAGCCAAGCAACACCACCACCGCAGACATCGGATTAACGAATTGAAACAGCAACGCCGTGCCAGCCAACAACATGACTAACGCATAAATAAATGCGACGTCTATGTTGATGTTGCCCTGAACCAATTCGCGGTTCTGGGTACGTTTCATTTTCTGGTCGATATCTCGGTCAAAGATGTTATTCACCACACAACCTGATGCAATCACAAGCCCTACACCCGCTAACGTCGTCAGTAACAACATCGCACTGGCTGGTTCTGTTTTTGCGGCGAGGAAGAACCCCGCCGCAACAGAAATCAGGTTGCCGAAAATGATGCCCGGTTTGGTAATAGACAAATAACTTTTCAGCATACCCGAGCCTACAACTTCATGTTGACGTTCATGTTGTAGATGATCCACACCGAGCCAGCGATAAGGATCAATACAACAATGGCGGTAAACATCAGTGATACCAAGTTCCAGCGCCCATCGGAAGATTTCGCTTCCATGTGCAAGAAGTACTTAAAATGCACAAAGATTTGCACCAGCGCGCAACCGAACAAGATCACGTAAGTTTCAGTGCTTGGCAGCGCATGTTCCCACACAATGTAGAACGGAATAATGGTCAGAATCAGTGACGCAATAAAGCCTTTCACGTAATCCGTTGCACCGCTATCTAGATGCTGTTCCATTACATCACCCCCATTAAGTACACGATGGTAAATACACAAATCCAAACGATATCAAGGAAGTGCCAGAACAAGCTCAAGCACTGGAAACGCATCGACATGTTGTCGTTCAAGCCTTTGGTTGAAAGCTGGTGATACGCCACCGCCATCCAGATAAGACCGAACGTTACGTGCAAACCGTGTGTACCAACCAAGGTAAAGAACGCAGAAAGGAACGCACTCTCTTGAGGACCATAGCCTTCTGCAATCAAGTGGTGGAACTCATACACTTCCATACAGATAAAGGCTAAGCCCAATACGAAAGTAACTTTGATCCATCGCTTGAGTCCTAGAACGTCTTTGCGCTTCATCGCAATCATGCCAAAGCCGAAGGTGATACTACTGAACAGCAGCATCATGGTTTCGACAAACACGAACGGCAGTTCAAAGATGTCTTTACCTGTCGGCCCAGCGATTGAGCCACTCTCAAGCACGGCATAAGTCGCGAAAAGCGTGGCAAACAGGACACAGTCACTCATCAAGTAAACCCAGAAACCAAACAACTTGTTGCCCGCGGCTTCGTGGTGATGATCATGCGAGTGTGCAAGATCATAAGTGTGTGACGGAGTATTAGCTTGCATACGTCGTCTCCAAATCATCTTTATTTTCGTTGTTATCACTGTCACCGTCAGCGCTGTTACCACGACTAGAATTGTCGCTTTTCACTGACTGTTTCTTCGCTTCTTCAAGCTGTGCACGTCGAGCCGCTTCAATCGCTTTGATCTCTTCAACTTCCACGTAGTAGTCCACATCGTCGTTGTAGCTGTGTTGAATACACGTCACCACGATGCCCACTAGGCTTGCAGCTGCTAACCACCAGATGTACCAGATCATTGCGAAGCCAAATGCCAACGCCCATGCAGACACATAAATACCTGTTGGTGTGTTCTTTGGCATATGAATACGTTCGTATTCTTCTTCCTGAGTTGGGTCAAACTCGCCACTTTGCTTTTGGTACCAGAACGCATCTAGTTCATCGCCCTTAGGCAGTTTTGCAAAGTTGTAGAACGGCGGTGGTGAAGACGTTGCCCATTCGAATGTACGTCCACCCCATGGGTCACCGGTTAGATCTCGGTTTTGGTCGCGGTCACGAACACTCACGTAAATCTGAACGAACTGACACACCACACCCATCGCAATCACGCCCGTACCTGCAGCCGCAACCGCCAATAGTGGGAAGAACTCAGGGTTAATGTCTTGGCTCAAACGACGCGTCATGCCCATAAAACCTAGAGCGTAAAGCGGCAAGAACGCCATCAAGAAGCCGATGATCCAGCAGTAGAACGCGCGTTTGCCCCAAAGCTCGTTCAAAGTGAAACCGGTCGCTTTCGGGAACCAGTAACCAATCGCAGCGAAACAACCGAACACTACGCCACCGATGATTACGTTGTGGAAATGCGCAATCAGGAATACTGAGTTATGCAGAATGAAGTCTGCACCCGGTACTGCCATTAACACGCCCGTCATACCACCAACGGTGAAGGTGATAAGGAAGCCAACTGTCCACAACATAGGTGTTGTGAAACGGATACGACCTTTGTACATGGTGAACAGCCAGTTGAAGATCTTAACCCCGGTCGGGATAGAGATAATCATGGTTGCGATGCCAAAGAAGGCATTCACATTGGCGCCTGAACCCATGGTAAAGAAGTGATGCAGCCAAACCACAAACGCTAAAATAGTGATAGCCACCGTCGCCCATACCAGTGAGGTATAACCAAACAGTTTTTTGCGAGAGAAGGTTGCAGTCACTTCAGAGAACACACCGAAGATAGGCAAGATTAGGATGTACACCTCAGGGTGTCCCCATGCCCAAATCAGATTCACATACATCATCACGTTGCCACCAAGGTCGTTGGTGAAGAAGTGCGTGCCGATGTATCTATCCAACGTCAGAAGCGCGATGGTTACCGTTAGGATTGGGAAAGAGATGATGATCAGGATGTTGGCACACAGAGATGCCCAAGTGAATACTGGCATCTTCATCATTGGCATAGACGGAGTACGCATGCGCAAAATGGTCGCAAAGAAGTTCACACCCGTTAGCGTAGTACCCACACCGGATATTTGCAGCGCCCATATCCAATAATCGACACCCACACCCGGGCTTGCCTCAATGCCGGAAAGCGGCGGATACGCCAACCAACCCGTACGGCCAAACTCACCTAAGCCCAGTGACATATTGGTTAGGATAATACCCACCACAAACAGCCAGAAGCTCAGGTTATTCAAGTAAGGGAATGCAACATCACGAGCACCTATTTGCAACGGCACGATGATGTTCATCAAACCGATAACCAGAGGCATCGCTACGAAGAAAATCATGATCACGCCGTGAGCCGTGAAGATTTGGTCGTAGTGATGTGGCGGTAAATAGCCAGTCTCACCAGCTGCAGAAAGCAATTGCTGACTGCGCATCATGACCGCATCGGCAAAGCCACGAACTAACATCACCATCGCGACCGCAATGTACATGAAGCCTAGTTTTTTGTGGTCTACAGACGTAAACCATTCATTCCAAAGGTATTGCCACTTACCGGCTTTTGTTACCGCATACACCACTAAGCTGCCCACTAAAGCGATCATGGTTAACGTGACCAAAATAATGGGTTCGTGGTAGGGAATTGAGTCTAGAGTTAATCTTCCAAACATGACGATTATCCTTGGGTTTCCGGCAAACAGTTCATTGAACCAGGGTGCTGGGTCACGACATCGGTGAATAAAAATGGTGGGATACTGGAGAACAGAGTGACGGGTTCAGCCACACTTGGCGCAGCCAATGAACGGAACTGCTCCCAATCTTCAATGCGATCAGGGCTTGCTTTCACTTTTTCCACCCAGTTTAGAAATGCCACTTGATCAGGCATGGCTGATGCAGTGAATTTCATCTGTGAGAAACCTTTGCCACTGTAGTTCGATGCAAAACCTTTGAAGTCACCTTCGTGGTTTGCAATCAAATTCAACTTGGTCACCATTCCCGGCATCGCGTAGATCTGCGAACCAAGACGCGGGATAAAGAACGCGTTCATGATGTTGTCTGAAGTTAGCTTAAACGTCACCGGTACATCTTTCGGGAACGCAACATAGTTAACCGTCGCAATGTTTTGCTCCGGATAGATGAACAGCCACTTCCAGTCCAGAGAGACCACTTCGATCACCATCGGCTTAACGTCACTCACCAGAGGCTTGGAAGGCTCTAGTTCGTGTGTTGTTCGCCAAGTGATGGTGGCCAGAATCGCAATAATGATGATTGGAATCGTCCATACCACTATTTCAATCTTGGTTGAGTGCGCCCAGTCAGGTGCGTACTCTTCTGTGGTGTTGCTTTCACGGTATCTATAAGCAAAGTAGATGGTCATCAGGATCACGGGGATGACGACAATCAGCATCAGCAACAGAGCAGTAATAATCAGCTCCTTTTCCTGAACGCCAACGCTACCTTTTGGGTCGAGCAATGCGGAGTTACATCCTTCGAGCATCAGGACGGTTCCCACCAAACCAATCCTCGACAGATTTGCTCTCGATAAAATGCGTTTATATCTTGAAGCTTCCATTAACTTTCTCGATGGTTATCCAGCCTCAGAACGAACGTCTGAGTACTGGTTGTCATGATCATTAGAATATTTATGTGTTGAGCATGTGAAACGCCGCATCTCAAAAAGCAATGCAATAAGGTTCGTTACTGCTGGGTTAAAACCACACAGAAAACATGACTTAATTGTTACACTTTGAAATACATTGTTACATTTGGCGCATTATGAAGAGTTGAAATTGAAAGCTCACCAAACAAACTTGGAAACTAACCTTCCATTTATGAAGACGAAAACTAAGAAGCAGTAAGCGATTAAGACACACATCAATTGCGTGCTACACGGATAGAGCCAGTACTGACAAGGGATTTAGAAAAAGTAGATAAACACTCACTCACCACTAAAGCTCGGGGCAAGTTCAAGGTACATTAGAAAGAGCGAATAAATAGAAGTGTGACGCCCGTCAAAATTGTGAATTCACATACCATTTACAAGGTATTCACTGGTCAGATTATTCAAAATACCCACTCATTCACCAGCAAGATAACCAAGCATTCATCGATGTACTACTGTGACGAATTGAAAGAATATTATGACTAACAGAAAGGATAATTTGACTAATTGAGAACGTTATAGCGGTGAAAAGAACAACACAATGGTAGGAATTGGGATGAATTTATCGAGAATAACAACACCATAATCGAGCCAGATACGGCTCGATTATGGGCAATTGAAAAGCAGTTAAATTAAAAAACAGTTATGCCGCTTGAGTAGCGATGGTTTTTCGCTGATTTTTAGTCATTAAATGATAAACCACCGGCACAAAGTAAAACGAAATAAGCGTGGTTAATACGGTACCGCCAACAATCGCGACCGCGAACGGAGGCCAGAAACCACCACCAGCAATGATCAGTGGCATAAAGCCGCCAACAGTCGTTATCGTTGTCGAGCTGATATGACGAGTACACGACATCACCGCCTCAACCACCGCATCCACATTACCTGATGAAGCTTGTTCATCGAGTTTCAATTCCGTCAGAATCACGATGGCAGCGTTAATCGCTAAGCCCGCAATCCCGAGCATGGCGATGATCACCGTAAAGCCAAACGGATAACCGAAGATCCACACCGACAACAGCCCTAGGCCACCAGCCAACCCTGCTACCATGAAGATGATGCTGCTCATTCGGAACGAGTTGAATGACATCACCACCACCAGCACCATCAATACCACCACGACTGCGACATTCGAGATGAGGCTGTTGACTGAATTGTCTCGCTCCGCTGATTCGCCACCAAAACCAATGGTGTAACCCGATGGCATCTCATAGCTTGCTAAGCGTTTTTGGAATTCATTAAGTACGGTTTGAGGTAAGACACCCGCTTCAATGTAACCCTCGATGGTATTCACACGCTGCCCGTTACGACGAGTAATCGCACCGCGACTGGTCGTCAATTCCAGTTCTGCCAGCGTCGAAACATTGATCCCTGTTGAGTAGACATCAGAACTGATTGGCAGACGAATATTGCTTAAGTGAACCAAGTTTTCACGCGCCTCATCTGCCACACGAACACGGATTGGTACCGACTCACTGCCTTCAATCACAGAGCCACTTTCACGACCTGTCAGAGTAGTTTGCAGCATACCTGCGAACTGGTTCAATGAAATACCATTCAGCTTTGCGGTGTCTTCATCAACCTTCAACCACACCTTCGGAGTACCTGGTTGCAGGGTTTCCCTTGTGTGCGTCACATGAGGAACACCCGCCAAAATCAATCGCACATCCTCACCAATCGCTTTCAACGTATCGAGGTTTTCACCATAGACACGCAGTTCAACGGGCGCGGTAAATGGAGGCCCTTGGTTAAGCTTACGTACCAAGATTTGTGCTTCCGGCACCTCTTCATCCAACACCTTTTGCAACTGTGGAATTAGCGCATTGGCTTGGTCAAAGTTCTCTGTTTTCACCATCGCTTGCGAGAAGTATGGCGCATTATTTTGCCTTGCTTGCAGGTTGTAATAGAAGGATGGGAAGTTAGCGCCCACGAGCCAATCAATGCGCTCCACTTCAAGGTAACGATGAATGATATCGTCTATTTTCTCAGAGGTATTCTTCGTCGCATAAATGCTTGCTTGCGGCGGCATGTACACCTGAATCTCAAACATATCTCGGTCTGATGGCGGGAAGAATTGCTCAGTCAGCTGAGACATACTCCAGTAACCAGTAAACGGAACCAACAACACCAAAGCAATCGTGATGATTGGATGCGTGACGCCAAAGCGAACAGAAGATGAGAACCAGCGCGTCAAAGCAGGAATTCTCAAACCCGTCATGTACCAATGGTGCTGCCCTTTCTTGTCGACATCACTGAGTTGTTTCGGCAGTAGCTTGGTCGCTAAACCTGCGATTAAGGTGTGCGAGATAATGTAAGAGCCGATCAATGAGAAAGAAACGGTAATCGCAATACCACCGACAAATTCACCCGATGCTCCCGGCATCAAGATAATCGGGGCAAACGCCAACACGGTAGTTAAGGTTGAGCCTAATAACGGCACCCATAAATGCTTCAATGCATTCATGGTCGCTTCAGCTCGCTGTTGTCCTTTCAAACGATAAGCTTGAATGGTATCGACCATCACCACCGCGTTATCAACCATGATCCCGAGCGCCACAATTAGGCCTGTCACCGACATTTGGTTAATCGGCACACCGGTCATTTTCATGATCGACAGGGTCAATAATGAGGTTAACGGCAGAGAAATGGCGACTAAGATCGCGGCACGCACGCCTAAAGTGACAAACAACACAATCAAAATCAGACCGAAACCGATCATCAAGCTTTTGCCTAAATCGTCTAAGCGAGTTTCGGTATAACCTTGCTGATTAAAGAGCACCGTCACCTTAACGTTACTTGGTAACTCTTGCTCAAATTTACCAATCAGAGCATTAGCTCGCGACGTCCAGTTGTCGACTCGCAGATCAGGATGCATTCTTGCCGCGACAATCACACCCGGCTCACCATCAATAATGGCAATCTGGTCTTGTGGGGTTTTCTCACCACGTTTCACAGAAGCAATGTCTTCCATACGGATGATGTGACCATTGCTATCAGTGGCTATTGGCACTTGCTTAATACGTTCAATAGAATCGAGTTCAGATTTAATTTCTAAGCCAAAGCGAGAATAAGCACTCACTAACTCGCCGGCGGAGTTCTTGGCGTCTGCCCCTTCGAGCGACTCAGCAATATTGGCACTTGAGCGCCCTAGAGCAGCGGCATCGGCCGTACGTAAACTGATTTGAATCTCTTCTTGCGGCATCCCGTATTCATCAACGAATTCAGTACCCGACAAAGTTCTTAGTCGCTTGGCGAGCTCTTTGGCATAACGGCCCAGCGTTAACCTATCAGGCTCGCCTGCACCAGACCAAGTTAGAGATGCGATGGTCGTGAAAGCATAGGTATGGTCGCTATCGAGATCAGGCGATTGAGCACCCGCAGGCAAAATGGATTCGATATCAGATAACTTGTCGCGAGCTTGGGACCAAACTGGCTCAGGCTCGGTGATGGTGTCATTCAATTCTAAGGTGACAATAGACACGCCCGGTCTTGAGGTTGAGCTCACGAGTTTAACTTCACTCAGCTCGCGCAGCTTGTTCTCGATAACTTCTGTTACCAAGGTTTCAACACGCTCGGCACTGGCTCCGGGGAAACTGGTAGTAATGTTCGCGTAACGGTTGATGATTACTGGGTCTTCTGCACGTGGCAACGTCATGAACGCAGAAATACCACTCACCATCAGCAGTGCGGTCATCAAGATAAGCAGTCGAGTGTTGGAAATAGTCTCTATTATTTTCATACTATTACCTACTCAGCCGCACTGACTGGTTTCACGATTTGGCCCGGAACTAAGCGATGTAAACCACTGGCGATGACCTGTTCACCGTCTTCAATCGCCCCACTCACGTACGCTTGTTGATTGTTGGCAAACAACACCTGAACACTTCTACGTTCAACCTTATTGTCTTCACCAATCACAAAGATGTTCCACACACCGCGCAATCCATCAATCAAACTCGTTAATGGCACCCAGTAACCTGAGTCATCAATCTGCTCATCAAATTTAAGGTAGGCAAGTTGCCCTTCCAATACCGATGATTGTTCAGGGAATAGGTAACGCAAACCGACACTGCGAGATTGGGTGTCGACCATTGCGCCGGGATTCAATAGCTCCACGGCATAATCTGTTCTCCCAACTCGGATGTTAGGCGAAGAAAGTGAGGTGACTTTTTGCATTTGGTGAGCAGGAATACCGATGAAGGCCTCTTTGCCCTCAGAAGCGAGCAGTGTAAGAGTTGGATTACCCACATTCACCACATCTCCGAGCGAAACAAAGCGCGTCGCGATGGTTCCAGAATAAGGCGCAAGCACTGTCGACTTCACCAATTTCAGTTCATTGCCTTTTACCGATGCATCGATGCGCAACAAGTTCGCCTGCAATACGCGTTGCTCACTGGTGAGAGAATCAATCTCCGCTTCGGCACTGAAGCCTTTCGCTTTCAATGAACGTTGACGTTTAAGGTTCGCTGCCACCAAACTCAATTGAGCTTTGACTTCTTCAGCCTGCGCTTTCAGTTGGCTAGACTCGGTTTCCAAAAGTTGGGTATCCAGTCTGATCAACGGCTGACCCGTTGTGACTGTGTCACCGACATCCACCAGAATCTCGTTTACTTTTCCGGCCAACTCGAAACCTAAATTGGCCTGTTGACCCGCCTTAACCACACCGACATATTCGCGTTGTACTGCATAAGAGGAAGACAGCGCCAAGGCCATCGTTTCCACGGTTAAAATAGTTTGGACGCTCGATGCCGTTTCAGAGGTTGAATCAACCGACTCTTGGGCTTGTTCCTTTTCGCCACATCCAACAAGAAAAGCCGACAACGCCACTGCCACTGCGCTTCCCTTCATCAATTTATACATACGTACTGTTCCTATGCGGTACTCAATTATGTTCTTTTTTTAGACTAACCAAATCAAACTAGACTGTCTAGTTTGATTGTGTTAAAAATAAGTTTCATCGTTAATGATTGATAAAACCATCACAAAAAGCATAATGCTTAGCGTAAAACGAGACACATAGAACTGAGCACCAACAGGCACCAAGCAAAGAGACAAACTAGGTAACGAGACAACACTAAGTAACGAGAAGCAAGCACGTGACTAAAATCATCAAGAGTGAACAGAAGAGATCGCAGATCTTAACCGCAGCCAGCCAACTTTTCTCTGAACATGGCTTCAAGATCAATATGGACCAGATAGCCAAAGCAGCGAACGTTTCTAAGCAAACGGTCTACTCTCACTTTAAAAACAAAGACGAACTTTTCGAAACCTGCATGCAAACCAAGTGTGCGGAGCGAGAACTCAGTCCTGCTGCCTTTGATATGGATGCTGCGGTGGGTGATGAGTTGGTGAAATTTGGTGTGAAGTTTCAGGATTTATTACTTGATGAACAATCTAGACAAACCTTTCAAAATGCCATTAGCCAAGCGAATACGCATCCAGAGATCGCCTCTATCTATTTAGAAACTGGGCCTCAGAAAACCACCAAGTTACTTGCTGATTATTTGCAGTCGAAAATAGACTCTGGTGATCTCACACTGTCGACATCAAGCTCGCCAGTCATTGCAGCACGCCAACTGTTGCTGATGTTTCACGGCAAATCGGCGTATTGGGGATTCTTCGGACACGATAGCGGAGAATCTGAAGAAGAAAGACTTCACTACACTCGCGAATGTGTCGCGCTATTCTTGAACGGCAACCAGCCTCGTTAATCTTAGAATATTTAACCGTTAGCTCGCATTTGAAGCTGACTCAAGAAGTAACTCATAGAAACGTTTAGCAGCAGGGCCTGTCTTGGCTCCTTTTGGTAAAGTCAGGTGCAGCGGAACGTGATACCCACTGCCATTTTCGACATTCAACACAGTGAGCTTGTCGCTACCTCGACTTTCAACAATGTGCTTTGGTAGTCGACAATAACCGACTCCCTGCTCTACCGCGCCAAACGCATGATCGAAATTATCCACCGTAATGCGCTGACTCGACTTCAACCAACCCACATCCTGTTTGTTCCCTTGGCTTTTAGTGCCTTGATTAGATCGTGTACCTAAATCTCGCACCACAATTTGCGGCAAAGACGACAGTTGATTCAACGACACTGAAACGGCACTTGCTAACGGATGTGAGCTAGCAACTACTGGCTCCATCATCGTAAAACCAAAGGCTTCGGCTGAGTAATTAGTAATAGGCAAGTTGATGATAGCCACATCAGCCAGTTCTTGAGTCACCATTTCCGTTGTTTTAGACAGAGACGTTTCAATCACTTGTATCGATGTGGTGTTGTTCTCCGTCAAAAATGTAGCCATTGGTTGATAAAGGCGTTCAAGGCAGCACAAGTGATCAACAGCAACCACAATTTCAGACTCAACACCTTTCGCTAGCTGTTCACTGATCAACTCTAGCTCGCGAGCTTGTTCCAACATACTGCTTGCACTGCGCAACAGTGATTTCCCATCCTCCGACAATACCGCCCTACGACCTTCAACCTGCACTAAAGTCACGCCTAATTGGTCCTCCAATTTTCTCAGCGCATAAATCAGCGTGGTGTGGCTCTTGTTCAATTGCACTGCCGCCGCCTGAATGCTGCCTGCGCGGTCAATCTCGTAAAGGGTTTGCCATTGGTCGAGGGTGGTTTTCAATCTCATCGGTCTAAAATCCTGACAGTTAATAACTATATTATGAACTTTTCTGTCTGTTTTTTACAGGTAATATCTATTCCAACAGGCAATCAAGCCCCCTACGTTTTGCGAAATGACCATGAGTCTCAGCGCAATACCAAGTAACTGTTTGGAGAAATAACCATGAAATTATTACAAGTCGATTTTGAATTTAGCGGCCCATTTGGTGAAGAGATGTCAAACGCACTCGTTGACCTAGCAAAGTCTATTAACAACGAACCGGGCATGATCTGGAAAATCTGGACAGAGAACGAAGCTGAAAAACTGGGCGGTGGTGTCTACCTTTTTGAAGACCAACTCAGTGCAGAGACTTACCTAGCGATGCATAGCGCTCGCTTAAAAGAGATGGGTGTCGACGAAGTACGTGGGGTGATTTTTGACGTCAATCAGCCATTAACTACCATTAATAAAGGCCCAATCAACGGTTAATCAAACTTGTTCATTCGCTGAATGACAACAAAGATACTGAATAGCTAAGTCGCTAAGTAATAAATAGAGAGATACGTAATGAACAACAAAACTTTTCTTAGCCTACACGGCATTATTTACGCAGGGTTTGCCATCGCACTGTTTTTTATCCCAACGGTAATGTGGCCCATGTACGGCGTGGAAATTAATGATAAGTACGCTTACTTTCTCTCTCAACACACCAGTATCTTTTTGGGTGGTATCGCAGCGATAAGCTGGTTGCTTAGAGACATTGAACCTGGCGTGTCAGCTAAAAAGCTCATCCAAGGTTTGGTGGTTACGAATATGCTCGGCGCTATCATCACATTGTATGCGGCGTTTACAGGAATCTTTGTTGGCTTTGGCTGGAGTGATCCTGCGTTCTTCCTGTTTCTATCAATACTGAGCGTGTTGCAGGTTCGCAAGCAAGCTTAACCAATGAGTTCAGATAGCACAAACAAAAAAACACTCGGTATATGCCGAGTGTTTTCGTATTAAATCGTTAACTTTAACGTCAGGCTATGAGCGACCAAGCATACGACTTAGCGTGCCATCTTTATCGACAAACTGATGCTTCAATGCGCCTAATACATGCAGAGCAAGTGCCACCATAATCAGGTTCACTGAATTGACATGAACAAAAGAAGCCGCAGACTGTAACCATTCGGTTTTTTCACCAGCAGCGATAAGCTCGAAACCGAACACGTCTAATGCACGCCCACCAGCAACACTCATCACAGCACCAGAAATTGGCATCGCCAACGTCACCAACAATAAGAAGTGGTGAACACTTTTCGCTGCGATTTCTTGTGCTCTCGTCAATACGGCAACACTCTCAATTGCGCCCTCTTTAAAACGCAATACCAAGCGTGAAAGTGCGACAACTAAAACAATCAAACCCAACGATTTGTGTAGCCCCATCAACTCACCTTTTTCGGGGCCTCGCGGCATACCTTCAAATTGAAGTCCAATCACAAACACGACAAGGAACAAAATACCGGTAAGCCAATGGAAAAAAACAGTCTTTTTCGATAACGAATTACTCATAATGACCACTTTATGTCTCTAAACTTGATGCTATTTTCGCCTAATATCATTACGTTTTATAGGGTAAATACGTAAAGTTAGGTAAAGACAAATAGAAGCCAGAAATCGTTATTTTGTGTGCTCTACAAAAATCAACTTGTCAGTGTTGAAGCCACGCTCTTTAGACATGCTTTTGAACTTCTCCATCACCTCTGGCGCAACTTCTGGTGTTCTTGAAAGCAGCCATAAGTAATCGGTGTCAGGGCCAGAAACAAACGCGTACTGGTATCCCTCTTTGTCCAATTCAAACACCACATAAGCACCGTAGAAAGGGCCAAAGAAAGACACTTTCAAATAGCCTTGTTCAGAGCCTTCAACGAAGTACGCTTTTCCTTCCGCTTCGTTCCACTCACCCTCTTCGGCAGAGTATCCACGGTTAATCACCTTCACGCCACCATCATCACGCAGGCTGTATTCAGCGCTCACATTACTTAAGCCGCGCTCAAACGAGTGATCCAAACGAGCCACTTCGTACCATTTCCCTAGGTATCGTTCCAACTCAAACTGTTGAACAGGCTTAACCGTTTCGGGCATGCCAACACAACCACCCAATAAGATCACGCTAAGCAGCAATAATATTTTTTTCATCCTAACCTCGACTTGTTTTTATTAGTAATGCGAGTAAGTCTCGTGAAAACATAAACTTACATCCTTGGTAATACGTTAAATCCATTTTTATAGTTCACTTAACTGTAATTTATTCAGAACCTTATGTGAATCGTTTAGTCTGCGAATGGATTCGTAATCCTTTATTCATGAGCTGTATTCCCACAACCACCTCAAAAGATATTGGAATTACATGCAAACAAGAGAGCAATCAAGGACACTTTATTATTAAAAATTCACGATATGATTCTGGCCACTCGCTTTCTATACTTACTAAACAGTGGAACATGGAAGACATAATAATGAATAACAAGCTCACTCTGTCACGCACTGCATGGATAGCATTACTCGCAAGCTTATCGGCCGTAGCGCCGGTGCTTGCACAAGCCAACACTATTGTTCAAACACAAACAGCAGTTCAAGCGCAAACAACTGTTAAAAGCCAAAGTGCTGACCAAATTTTTACCAATGCAGATATATATGGGCATCGCGAGTCAGACTCGATCGTTACCCACAAAGGCAAGATCATCTTTATCGGTAACCAATCACAGGCGCAAACTTTTCAAGGGCAAATCACTGATGTCATTGATCTAGACAATGCCTTTGTCTTGCCGGGGTTCATTGACAACCATAACCATGTGTTTGAAGCCGCCTCAGAGCTGGGTGGCAATTGTGAACTCGACTCTGAAGCAACATTAGAAGAGCAAATCCCCTACTTAGAAGCGTGTAAGATCAATGCTGATACCGATGGCAGAGGTTGGCTAATGGGTTATGGTTTTTCTTTAGAAGCAACGCTCGATAGCGACTCTGACTATACACCGCTAGAGATCATCGACAGTATCTTCCCGGATCGCCCAGTGGTGATCATGGAGCAGACTTCACACTCGATGTGGGTCAACTCAAAAGCACTAAAAATCGCTCGAATCAGCCAACAATCTTCAGACCCACAAGGCGGTGCCTATTTAAAAGATTCTGATAGCGGAAAACTTAACGGCATCTTATTAGACAATGCTGGCGATCAAGTGATGGAGATGGCTTGGAACAGCCAAAGCGAGCTGTTTGAGCAAAGCTACCAAGGGTTAATGTTCGGACTTGAGGAAGCGGCAGCCCACGGCATCACCACCATTGGTGACGGTCGCATGTATTGGAAACGAGGTTGGTATGACGTTTGGCTAGAGGCCGAGCAAAATCAAGACTTAACGGCGCGTGTATCGCTGCGCCCTTGGGTGTATCCATCGATGGCAATGCCTTCTCAATTAGAAGTCTTTGAGAAGATGTATTCCGACGATAAAAGCCGTCTGTTACTTGTCGATCAGGTGAAAATGTACAGCGATGGCATCTTCATCAACGGCACCGCCAAAACACTCGCGCCCTACTTAGATACTTATCTGCCCCAGTCTCCTAATGGCTTGAACTATATTCCACCAGAACAAATGAAGGAGTGGCTAACTGCGCTCGAGAAAATCGGCTTTAGCGCCCACATTCATGCCATTGGTGATGGAGCGATTCGTGAATCTCTTGATGCGATAGAAAGTATTCGCAAACAAGGTTCAACCAAACCCTACATCCTAACCCATGTCGAATTAATCAATGATGAAGATGTGCCACGCTTTCGCCAATTAGACGTGACCGCAGATTTCCAAGTCGGCTCTGATTACGTTGCAAGGCATCAACACCAATGGGCCGAAGCTTTTCTTGGTGCTCGCCGTGCCAAAGCCATGATGAACCTCGACGCGATACTCAAGACCGACGCGAATATCACCTTAAGCAGTGATTGGAATGTACACGACATCAACCCTTTGGTCGGCATCGCGAACAGCTTAATCATGGGCAAAACCGGCCTAACTGATATTTATACCGCGATTGATGCTTACACACTCAATGCCGCCAAAAGTCTTGGAATTGAAGACGTAACAGGTTCTATTGAGGTGGGGAAATCCGCTGACTTCGCCATTCTCGAACGCGACATCACCACAGTGTCAGCAAGACAAATCGCTAAGACTCAGGTGTTGATGACGGTGTTACGCGGGGATGTGGTTTACGAAAAATAAAGCCAATTAGCGTATCGAATTGGTTATCGCAACTCAAACGAAAACGAGCCAGCTTATTCAGCTGGCTCGTCTGTTATTCACATAGGTATTTTATGTTGTGTTACGCGTTGGTCTCTTTAAGCGCTTTCACATTTGAATCTTGTTTGTCATCCAGAGCAAAGTAGATCTTCGATACAATCACTTCAGCAACCAGAATCGTAAATACCACCGCGAAGAACGCGACAACACCGCCCCAAGGGCCGGTAAAACTCACCTTATCTCCGAACAGAAGGTTAATCGCTTCTAGCATCACGAATTTTGAGCCCACCAAGATGATATAAGTGGTGATTGCTCGGTAAACCTTAGGCGCGGTGCCCGGCTTGCTTTTGAAGTGCTCGGCAATCTTGTGCTCTAAACCAATAGAGAGCTTCAACAACAACGCCGCAATCAAAGAGATAGTGAAAGACTCAATGTTGACGAAGTCCCAGTACTCATCGAAGAAGTTAAGTACGACCAAGTCCACCAGCACGGCTAACGTGTAACCTACGAATAGACGTTGTGGTGTGTTGAACCCGTAAACTTTGTCTGATTTAATCATTCTGTCTCTCTCTAATTTGATAAGTAGCCTTGATTTGAAATACATCTTAGCGTTCGAATCGAAGCAAAACTTACCATTTCATGACACTACTCAAAATCATTCACAACACAAATGAATCGTCATAGTGTCTTCGCCCCTCCACCTTCAATAATCCTGATCGCCCACGTATCACTGTAAAGTAAAATGGCACTCTCGAGTGATCTGCTACTACCAAGTAACCTGCCACTACCAACTAAAGAAAGAATAGCGACGCTAAATGGATGACCTTTATTTAAGCAATGAGTGTGTTAATTGAAATCTTGCGTCCAATAAGACATCTTCGATGCATCTGACTTACTGGCTTTGTATCCAATCCCCATCTTTGTGTGTCGGCTATTCATCACGTTTTGGCAGTGACCTTCGTGACCAGCCCAACTATTAAGACCAGCATTGTTAACTTGCCCATCACTTCGCGGGCTGGTGTAACCAAAAATAGGAATCACAACAGAATTGGATGAGAGGACAAACGCATTCTGACCAGAACTGTTCACAACAAAGTGACCTTGAGCATCTCTTCGGTACTGCTCATCTGAATTCAACTGGGCATTACTTGCCGTGTTATTGTCCCAAGCGATAGGAGCTGCTGGTGGGTAGTTACCACTCGAAAACGATGAACCAAATGCATCACAATAACGTTGTGTCGACCTCGCACAATTTGTCGAAATAACAGATTGATACTTAATACTGTTCTGACTTAGATCTTCTGGAATATTCACAATTCGGCACCATTTTTCATCGGCAACGCCTTGACCGGGCATCCCCCAAATCGCACCATTCAATAATTGATTTGTATCTAGTGAAGCGAAATCGATGAGAGTGTCGCTATTAAGCTGACCTAGATCCAAATCGATCTTTCCAGATGAAGTGTTCAACTCAAAGATCGAGGCCCCAACCTCCTTAGCTGCTGCGTTAATTTTGTCGCGCTGTAATAATTCCCAAGAATCACCAAACCGCTCTTTTGACTGCTCTCCATAAGCTTGAGCGATAAAATCGTAAGTAGGTAAATTAGACTCTATCCCGCTCCCATCTTTGGAAACTACGCTGCCAACGGTTTTAAATTCCAACGAACTGTCGAACACCGCATCATTAAACACATACGATCCCAAGTGCTCACTAGAACAAGAGTTACTTTGCATATCGTATCGATATTCAGAAATTGTACCGTCCACAAGTAATTGATGATTCTTCCTTTGCGCGCTTAATCCTGTGGTTTCGTAACAGTGCCAATCGTTAACAAAGTTGCTGCCATTATCGATAACGATTGTTGGTACAGCGATAGTCACATCAACCTTCTGAGTATCTCCACTCTTGAACGCAGGCAGCTCATTTTTGACGGTAATAGATGAGAAATTTCTGATTGGATCCGTTTCTTCGATAAAACCTTCGATAGCAAAAATCATATTGTTGCTAAGAGCTTTAATGTCAGGCTGCTGAGAGGTAGATGATGAGCCGGTATTACTCGGATTACTTGAATTACTTGGATTACTTGGATTACTTGGATTACTTGGATTACTTGGAACATTAGCGTTATTAGACGTTGTGCTGTCACCTCCTGATGAACTTTCTCCTCCACAACCTGTAATAATCAGTGCTAGAAGGGCGACTGCCGAGATATTTTGTTTTTTCATGAGTTAATCCTTAAGCATATATTTATCTTAATGTAAGGATGTTGCCTCATAGAACGAACTTAAATTTCAGACCAATGTCAGAGCCCCAAATACTGACACCGATTTAACATTTTATAAGATATTGTCAATTTAACGTTCGACCTATAAGCCAATGAACTCATTCAGTATTTTCCTTAGGCCTTCCGTTTTATAGCCAGTTACAGTTCGGTAAATTGATTCTCAACACAAGGTGACGACGATTTGAAATACACCTTAACGTTCGAGTAGGAAAAACTTAGAAATATAGAAAAGCACCAAAAGATAAGTCTCGTCATTGCTTGTCACCAAATGGCCATTCTTCAAATGCTGCGCCCCATATGATGACCCCATCAGCGACACACACTCATTTCCAAAAGGTGCAGACTATGAAAAAGCTAATCACTAACGCGAACGTATTTAACGGTGTTGATAACAACTTAATCGAGAACGTATCAATCCTCATCGAAGATAACTTGATCCCTCAGATTGGAGAGATTGACCCAACGATTGCCGATGAAACGATTGATGCTCAAGGCGGTACAGTCATGCCAGGCCTGATTGATGCACACGTTCATATCACTTTATCTGCACCATTCAATGTCATTGATACCATGACGCGTGAAGAAGTGGCGATTCGCTCAGCAAAGATTTCAGAAGAGATGTTAATGCGCGGTTTTACTACCATTCGCGACGTGGCGGGTAATACGCTTGGCCTTAAAAACAGCATCGACAAGGGCTATGCCACTGGCCCACGTATTCTTCCGTCAATGGCGGCTATCTCGCAAACTTGTGGTCACTCAGATTACCGTCAAAACCAAGCACAAGAGCGTTTAGCAAACGGCCATGAAGATTCACCTATGATGAAACTTGGCGCCATGAAAGTGGCAGATGGTCGTTCAGAAGTATTAAAAGCTGTGCGTGAACAACTGTTTATGGGCGCTTCTCAAATCAAGATCATGGCGGGTGGTGGCGCATCTTCAACGTTCGACCCACTAGACACGTTGCAATTCACATCAGAAGAAATGAAAGCCGCGGTTGATGCCGCTTCTGATTATGGCACTTATGTTGCCGCGCACATCCACACCTCTGATGCGATGCGCCGAGCCGCTGAAGCGGGCGTGATGTCTTTCGAACACGCGACTATCATGGACGACGACATTGCCGAGATCATTAAAGAGAAAGGCATTTGGGTGATTCCTTCTTACTTTACCTCTTCATTGATTGCAAAGCGTAAGATCCCGCTGCCAAATGAAGAGACATACCGCAAGACAGAACGCGTAGGCAAAGCGATGTTCAAGTCAGCAGAACTGATTAAGAAATACGACATTCAGAACATCGCTTTTGGCACTGACTGTGTAGGTGAAACCAACGTTCACGCGACACAATTGAATGAACTTGGTGCGATTGAGCAAGTATTCGATACCATCACCGCACTTCGCATGGCGACATCAAACTGTGGACGCTTGTTCGAGATGTCGACTTATCGACACCCATACCAAGAAGGCAAGCTAGGTAAGATCGTTGAAGGCGCGTATGCCGACCTATTGATCATCGATGGCAATCCACTGGAAAGTGTTGCTTGTGTGGCGAACACAGAGACACAAAAACTGATCATGAAAGACGGCAAGGTGTACAAAAACACGCTTTAACCTCTAAAAGCGCTCGTCCATTCACCATAAAAGCAACAAATCTAAAGCAAATAACCGAGATGACTAACTTGGTTGTTTGCTTTTCTTTGAATCGCCTAAAACTGATCTCGCTTTCGACCAACAAACTCTGACAACAACTCGATTCTATTTTAGATCAGCATAAATTGTGGTTGGAAAACCAAGGCGGCGAACGAGCACAATTAGGTAATACCGATCTAAGTAATCTAGCGCTTCAAGATGTTGACCTTCGTTGCGCCAACCTGATACGTACTGATTTTAGTGGCGCCGATTTATCGGGTGCGAACATGAATGAGGCTGACATCACCTATGCCAATTTCAGCCACGCGAACCTCAACAATACGAGCTTCCGCGATGCTGACCTACGTAACGCCAACATGAGTTACGCCCAAATGCTCAACGTCGATTTACTGCGTGCCGACTTGTTTCGCACTGACTTCAGCAATGCTCAAGTTAATGACTCTGCTTTCAAACGAAAAGACACAGGCAATACCATTATTGAGCTGCGAGATCCTACCCGACAGTGTCTCTCTGCCAAGTAGGCTCAAACAGCGATGATCTCCAATGCGCTGATATTGTTGCATATTCATTCGATTATTCGATAAATACCGAATTGGACTGGGCACTCACCTACTGAACTCAGGTCGTAATAGCAGATCTCGCACCCCATATCACTAAGCATCGAACGACATTGTTCTTACTTGGTTTTTTGTTCTTACATATTTTCGATTCTCATGTATTATGTGCGCCCATAATTGTATGACAAATATGTAGCGCCGTTTCTGTATGACCAAAGCCACCAACCACGCGATTTTGCTCTTAGTATTCGCCAACCTGCTCGCCTCCTTTTCAGACGTTTCACTAAAAGTACTGAATGGCGAAGTGCCCACGTTCCAATATGTGTTTATCCGCCAGCTATTGAGCGTGATGTTGCTGCTTCCTTTTTGGCTAAAGCTACCCAGAGAGACGCGCATGCAAGGTGGCTGTCGCATCAACTTCTTACGGGCTCAATTCATCCTAGTAGGTAGTGGCTGCGCAATGATTGCCATCACACACCTCACCTTGGCGACCGCAAATGCGATGTTCTATGTTGGGCCCATTCTTATGCTCCCGCTTTCTATTGTTTTACTGAAAGAGAAGCCGACATCATCAAAAGTGGTGGCGACATTGATTGGTTTCGTGGGTGTGTTAATCGTGTTGCGTCCAGAGCAATTTCACTGGGCCGCTATTGCAGGGTTAGGCAGTGCGCTCGCGATGGGTGTCGGCAATATTTTGATTAAACGTCTTCACGCAGAACAACACATTATCTCGACACTATTTTGGACCAGTGTGATGACTCTACCGCTGGCGTTGGCTCTTGCTCTACCTGCATGGGCGGCGATTGAATGGCGTCATGTTGGGTGGATTATGGCAATCAACCTGTTCGTTCTTGGATACCATGCCCTTGTGGTGGTGGCTTATAAAAAAGCACCAGCAAACCAAATTGCTCTCGCGGAATACTCGGGGTTGGTGTTCGTGACCTTATTTGGCGTGATGTGGTTTGATGAAATTCCAGACATGTTGACCCTTGTCGGCATCAGCCTGATCGTCATTCCGATGATGCCAATAAAGTGGAAGAAGTACTTCAGTAAGCCAAATCAAACGGCGCTTGATATAGAAGCCAATCAGACTAAGTCTTAATTGCCAGCAGTATCCTTGCAGCGCATCGAGCTAACCCACTTTCGACCTATTCAAATGAGAAAAGGGACCGGTATTTCTACCCGTCCCTTTTTTATTTTCGTTTGTATAAGGTGTTACTTAAGCTTGAACACCAACACTTTGTTGTATGCCGTTACCATCAGTAAGTCTTGCTGTTTCCCGCCAATTTCTAGGTTGCTGATATGGCCCGCATCAATAGCAATGAAGTCTATCTGCTTACCGTCTTTATCGAACACACCCACGCCACCGTGCGCTGCAACAAATAGGTTGTCATCGGCATCAACAGCGACACCATCAACCATAGGTTCAGAGCCAGACTCCGCCTTCACTTGAGCAAACTGAGTCTTATTGCTGAGTGACTCTCCATCAACATCAAATCGGTATACCCAGCCATCAGATGTGTCGGCAACGTATAAAGAAGATTCATCAGAAGAAAAAGCGATGCCGTTTGGCAGCTTGAACTCTCCGGTGATCAACTTTAGATCACCATCTAAATAACGATAAACGCCATTAACCGGTTGCTCTGGTTCTGCCTTTGCTGGGCCGTAACCTTGGATACCAAACGGAAGATCGGTAAACCACACGCTGCCATCACTGTTAACGGTTAAATCGTTCGGACTATTAAGCAGTTTGCCGTTATACGTTGCAGCGACAATCACTTTCTCTCCGTTGCCCTCACGGTACGACAGCTTTCTATCATGGCGGGCTGCCCAAAGGTTGCCTTTCGCATCAATATCGAGACCATTGGCATAGCCAGAGTTATCATCAAAAACGCTCAACTTACCGTTAAGATCGTAAGAATAGGTAGTGTTATTTGGAATATCGCTAAACAAGAAACGTTGATGTTCCACATCCCATGTAGGGCCTTCAACAAAGCCAAATGAGTCTCCAACCAATGTTGGGTTGCTTTCTACAACAGAGGCAGCTGAAACATTCATAGAAGCAGCCATTGCAGCGGTAATAAGTAGTAATTTGTTCATTGTTCTTCTCCTTTCTGTTTACGTTTTGAATCTTAGTTTCTTGAAGGAGTGAGAAAAACAGTACAAAATGACTTAACTGTTTACTAAATGGTGTTAATGATGAATTTGATTTATATGCAGACCTTCTTGACTGTCGCCGAAGAGCTAAGCTTCACCAAGGCCGCTGAAGTATTGGATGTGTCGAAAGGTTTGGTGTCTCGGCATGTACAACGACTCGAAGAAACATTGAATTCTAAGCTGTTTCACAGAACGACTCGTTCTATCAGCCTCACAGAAGTGGGTGAAGAGTTGTATTCGAAAGCGAAGCAAATTCAACTATTAGCAACCGAAGCGGAAATGCGTGTCTTAGACATGACGCAGGAAGTGGCAGGCGATTTAAAAATTACCGCCCCGATAGAGTTTGGGCGTGCGCTTTGTCGCCATATCATCCCTACTTTCAAGCAAGAGTACCCAAAAGTGGATTTGATTCTCGACTTTGGGCCGATGAAAAAGAAGATAGAGTCTGGCGACTTTGACATTGCTTTTAGAGCCTACGATGAACTGCCTAATGATGTGATTGCCAACGATCTCGGACATATCCGCAATGTTCTGGTTTGCAGTGCGGGTTACGCATCGACTAACCCACTTGCCACCACTAAAGACATCCATAAATGCAGCTTCATTCTTAACAGTCAAAATGAACGCTGGAATCAGCTGGAGTTGAGCAATGGCGAACAAACCTACCATGTTGAAGTAACCGGAAGTGTTAGCTCTAATACCTACAGTTCAATTTTAGAGTTAGCGATGCAAGGGATAGGTGTCGCCAGCTTGCCGTTCTATCAAGTTGAAGAGCAGCTCAAACAAGGTGAGCTTATTCACGTGTTCCCTGAGTGGTCGATAAAAGCCCAAAAGCTAAGCCTTATCTATGCTCAAAGAAGAGTAACACCGCAGAAGTTAGTCACTTTTAACCGAGCGGTAAAAGAGTGGCTGGAATCGAATAACGCTTATACGTTGTGAGTTTTAGAACGCTAAACCTTTCAATTGGAACGTATGTGCGTTCCATTCATATCAGGCTCAATCGCAGTGCTTTCAATAGCTGATAGGCTGCCGTGTATTCGTCGATTTTGAAACACCCTCCCCCTCTAACTCCCCCTCAAGTTGAGTTCATCCCCCTCTCTAGATTGACGACCGAGGGGGAGAATCTTCTTTGGCGCTGAATGTGAAAATGCGCATGTCGCCATCGGCATTCAGTTCCTCCCCTTTCCACGAAATCATAATGGGTCGAAAATACGGATTAAGGGGAGATTAGGAGGGAATTTGAGGTTGGTGTGATTACCGAGGGAGGTTGGGCTAACACGGATTTGCCCCAATACGAGTTACGAGCACATCTGAAGCTGCAATACTTACCTCTCAAATTCGTTGAGTAAACTTATAACCAACACCATAAACAGAGCGAATTGGTGATTCGCCCGTAGAGACTTGGCCTACCTTTTTACGAATATTCTTGATGTGAGTGTCGATGTTGCGATCCGATACATCAGCCGTGTCTGAATAAGCCCGATTTAAGATATCGTCACGGCTGAACACTCGACCTGTGTTTTCAAGAAACAGTTTTAGGATCTTGAACTCTTGTGGCGTCAGGTCAATTAAAGCTCCTTCAAAGCGAACTTCAAACTCATCAGGCTTCATTTCAAAACCAGAGTCGATGATCATGGATGCTTGCTGATTTGCCGAATTTATCGGTGTCACTCGGCGCAGCACCGTTTTGATGCGGGCGATGACTTCGCGTGGACTGAATGGTTTACAGATATAATCATCGGCGCCAAACTCAAGCCCCAGCAGTCGGTCAATCTCTTCGCTTTTTGCCGTAATCATAATAATTGGCAGTTGAGAAAATGCCCGAACCTGTTTACAAATATCCATGCCATCGGTATCTGGCAGCATTAAATCAAGCAGCATCATATCAACATGGTGAGTTCTGATATGGTTGATGACGTTTGAACCACTCGCGAGATGTGTTGCTTCAAAGCCACTGTTTTGGCAATACGCCACCAGAACTTCTGCGATATGAGCTTCATCCTCGACAATCAAAACTTGAGGTTTCGTCATAGGTTTACTTCCTTAAACAGTGGTAATCGGATGGTCACTTTTAGGCCGCCAAGTGGGGAATTACTAGCAATAACAATGCCTTGATGCGCTTCGGTAATTTGTTTACACAGAGCCAAGCCTAGCCCTGAACCGCCATGTTCGCGGTTTCGAGAGGACTCGACTCTGAAGAAACGATCAAACAATTTGTTGTGCATCTCAACAGGTACGCTTGGCGCCGAGTCTTGTAAGACTAATGTGAGGTCTTGATCTTCAATCTGAGCAATTAGGTTCACTTGCCCTTTAGCATGCGTATATCGGTAGCTGTTTTCCAATAAATTAGTAAATAGCTGCTTCAGGCGGTCACTATCGCCAAGTATCTGACAACGTTCATTGTTTAGCAGGGGGGTTAACGTCGAACAGTTAACAGAAAGTGGCTTTTGATCGAGTTTTGCTTCAAATCCGCTCAACACTTCCAGTAACAATTGTACTGGCTGCACCACCTCTTTTTTATAGGAGAGTCCACCGACATCGGTGATAGAGAGTTGGTACAGGTCGTTAACGATGCGGCTTAATGAATCCACCTGATCCACCATTAGTTGAATGCGCTTTTCATCGGCTTGGAAAACCCCATCTTGAATGGCCATCAGTTGTCCACGCATCACGGTTAATGGTGTCTTAAGCTCGTGCGAAACATCCGACATCCATACCGATCGGTTATTTTGGTTTTGCTCTAAGGTTTGCGCCAGAATATTCACGTTTTCCGCCAGATGAGCAATTTCATCTTTGCTCTGTTTCTCAACGCGAACTTGATAATCGCCTCGAATCATTCGATAGGTACCAGATATAAGGCGACTGATGGGTGAGACAAGATGTCGCGAGAAAACCCATGCAGTAACAAATGACAGAATAACCACAGCAAGTGCGATGGTGTAGTAATTTCTGGTTTGTTTGGCCAGAAACTCATTCTCTGCACTGTAGCTATTAATTTGAGCGGGTATGAATGAGAGGTAGCCCACTAAGTTACCATTATGCAGAATGCGCTGGTTGCGCGCATCGGGGTGAAACTCTTTACGCCCGATCACCACCTCTTTATTGGCATCAAAAAGACTCACTCGTCTCGGTACGTGAAGTAAGCGACCCAAGCTATATTCGCTCTCCGCCTCTTGTGTTGATTGGTCTGCTTTTCGATGAAAGTTAGCAATACTTTTCCACAATGCGTCATCTTGTTTTAACGACTCCCAGCTCTTTTCTTGGTCGTAAAAAAGAGTCAATTGCTCTTGTAGCGCGGCAACATGCTTTAATTCCTCAGCTTCCACGTAATCATTGAAACCCGTAGATAAGTTATGCGTGACCAGCAGCAACATTAATCCCACCGATGTAAAGCTAGTCACACAGAAAGTGAAGAAGAATTTGTAGAGTAGTTTCAATGTTCTGTCCTAGTAAAGGTTCGCCACACACACCATAAGGAATGGGGCGTTTTTGGTTTAATCTCGCGCTAGTGCTTCTACTGGATCGAGTTTGGCGGCATTGCTCGCGGGTAGAAATCCAAAGACAACGCCAATTAAAGTCGAGCAACTGAATGCTGCG
Organism: Vibrio sp. 10N.261.52.C11; assembly: GCF_041471405.1. Taxonomy (NCBI): domain Bacteria; kingdom Pseudomonadati; phylum Pseudomonadota; class Gammaproteobacteria; order Vibrionales; family Vibrionaceae; genus Vibrio; species Vibrio sp. 10N.261.52.C11. The sequence continues at coordinate 84,502 of NZ_JBFROI010000014.1, read as the reverse complement.
ATGATAGAACTTGTTGAATAAATCATTCGAATGTCACTACCCATATACCCTAATGCAAAGCCAACAAAGTAAGCCAAGCCTATTCCCATCAAGCCACCTAAAACACAGACTAACACAGCTTCAATCAGAAATTGGCGCAGGATGTCGGTTTGTCTGGCTCCGACGGCCATACGAATGCCTATCTCCCTCGTGCGCTCGGTAACGGACACCAACATAATATTCATTACCCCAATTCCGCCAACAACCAGCGAGATAAAGGCGATGGCTGAGATGAGCATGGTCATGGTTGATGAGGTTTTCTCAATGTTTTGGCGAATAGCGTCTGTATTGACTGTAAAGAAATCCTCGGCACCATGACGCGCTTTGATGAGCGTGATAATCGCCTGTTCAGCCGCTGAACTTGATACCTCGTCATTGAGTCTTACCGTAATGTCGTTAACATAGCTTTGGTTCAGTAATCGGCCCGATACTGTCGAGTAGGGGAGCCAAACATTCAACGTATCGCTGCTGGTAAGGCTATCATCTTGCTCTGCGGTGACACCGATGACGCGCACAGGCAATTGACCAAGAAAGATGACCTTACCAATCGGGTCCTCCCCCTGAAATACATCGGTTACGACATTGGCGTCAATGATCGCCACTTGCTCGAGCGAATCGATACTCTCTTGACTGAAAAACTGCCCTTTATCGAGCTCAAGCCCCTTAACTCGAAAGTAGTCTAAACCCACTCCCTCAACGCTTCCTGTATGCACTTCACTGGCATAACGAATGGCACCATTCGCTCGTACTGTTGGTGTCACGCTATCAACAAATGCAAAGTTTTCGAGCACTTTGGCATCATCCGCAGTAAGCGTTCGGATACGACCCGAGTGTTTATCACCCCTGCCAGTTCCGGGTTTTATCTCTATCGTGTTGGTGCCCATGTTTGCCATGTTCTCAAGGATGGTTTGCTGGGAGCCAGTACCCATTGCCACAACCGATACCACCGAGGCGATACCGATGATGATCCCTAACATGGTCAGAAAGGTTCGTAGACGGTTGTTAGACATCGCAAGCAACGCCATCTTAAACGCCTCTAGATAGCGAAAAATGCTGAGTTGTTTGTTGTGATCTTGGATCGCGTTGTTCTCTTTAGCGACAACGTTTGATTTAGGTTTATCGTGGTTTTGCTGGTCTTGGATGATTTGACCATCTTTGATCTCAATGACTCGATCAGCAAACGCGGCAACCTTAGGGTCGTGAGTAACAAGAATGATGGTATGTCCGTCAGCGTGAAGCTCCTGAATAAGTTGCATCATCTCTTTGCCGCTGTGACTATCGAGCGCACCTGTCGGTTCGTCAGCAAGGATCACATCGCCACCATTGACCAGTGCTCGGGCGACACTCACACGCTGCTGCTGACCACCACTTAATTGATTGGGCTTATGATCAAGGCGCTCCTCTAAACCCAATCGAGTGAGTAGCTGCTCGGCTTTCTCACGGCGTTGCTCTTTGGTTGTATTCGCATACAAAGCAGGGATCTCTGCATTCTCAAGCGCCGTTAAGTCACTCAGTAGATGATAGCGCTGGAAAATAAAGCCGAAGTTTTCTCGTCTTAGTTGTGCAAGCTGATCAGCATCCATATTTGAGACATCCTGACCATCAATCAGATATTGGCCTTGGGATGGTTTATCAAGACAACCAAGAATGTTCATCAATGTAGATTTTCCTGAGCCAGAAGCGCCGATAATCGCCACCATCTCGCCTCGATTTATCGCTAGGTCAATGTTGTTCAGCACAGTGAGTGCTTGATCGCCAGATTGGAACGCTCGGCTCACGCCTTTGATTTCTAGTAGTGGATTATTCATCGCTTACATCCTCATTGGGCCTTGGCCGCGTATGGGCATATCGCTAGACGCGGTTGACGAGGCTTGACCAACCACCACCTCATCTCCCTCTTGAAGGCCAGATGTTATTTCTGCATATATATTATTGTTAAGCCCAACTTCGACCTGTCTTAGCTCCACTTTTCCACCCTGAATAACAGGAACTTGAAAGCCATCTTTGCCAGAGTTTTGTAGTATTTGCGCTGGGATCATCAAAGCATCATCCGCACTATCAAGAACAATCGACACCTGAGCTGTCATGCCAATGCGTAAGAGTCTGTCTGGGTTTTGCACCTCGAAGCGTGCGTTGTAGTAGATCGCATCGCTGTCGCCAATTTCTAGATTGCTATCATCACCGTTCATTAAGGTCGGGCCCGGTTCAATTGAGCGTAATACGCCACTAAAGCGTGTATCTGACTCGCCAAGAATCGAAAAGTAAGCCTGTTGCTCCTCACTGACATGGATAACATCCGCCTCAGAAATTTGAGCACGGACCACCATGGTATCGAGATCGGCAATCTCAACAATGGATGGGGTAGATTGATTGGTGTTGACCGTTTGTCCTTCCTCTACTGAAACGTACACCACAGTGCCACTCATTGGGGCATCAATCGTGGTGTAGCTCAGATTTAGACGAGCAGTATCGACGTTGATTTCGGCTTTCTGTTTTTCTGCAACTAGCTGATCTAATTCAGCTTCGTAGATAGCAAGCTCTGCTTCAGCACTGTCGTAATCCGCTTGTGATGACGCCTTGTTACTTAGCATCGACTTATAGCGCTCAAAGGTGGAGGTTGATTTCTTGATCATGGCTTGCTTAGCACGAATTTGCGCCTCGATAGAGTCGAGAGAAGCAAGCGCTTCTTTTAGCTCATTTTGTTGAGTGAGGCTGTCTATCTGTCCGATCAACTCTCCTTGCTGGACTTCTTGACCTAACTCGACAGCAATTTGTTCAATTTCTCCGGAGACTTGAGCACCGACGTTAACCAATTTATTTGGGTAAAGCACACCATTGCTCAGCACGACATCCTTGATGTTGCCTCTACGCACCATGTCAGTGGTGTACACCATTTCTTGTTGAGCGTTCTGAGCTTGGTAGTAGTATGCGCCGCTACCTATAGAGCCAATCATCAAGCATGTAATAATCGCTTTGGTTAGTTTTTTCATCATATCCCCTGAAAGGTTAAGTCGGCTGAATGAACGTTGCCTTGATTGATGATGAAATAATAACTAACAAAGATAGGGGAAAAATGAAGTGCGGTAATTTTTAAATAACTGAATAGTAAAGGTTAATTTGAATTGTGAAGAGATAATGAAGATTATGGTGTGTGCTATGAGACTATAATAAGTATTCGCTATTGATAACCGAAAGATTAGATGCAGATATCTGCCATTGAATGGAATGGAGCTTTTATTCTAAACCATTTTTGTCCGTGCGACCTGAGGTCGTATGAAGCGTTGTTCACCGCTTAACGAGTGAACCATCTGTATCACCAGATGAACCTACGAGCCTGAATAAAGCAGCGGCTCGGACAATGTAACGAAACTTGGCCGTTGGGCTGAGTGGGAAAAGAATCGTGAGAGGACGTTCCTCCTGAAAACCACAATTCGGGTAAGTGCTAGGTAGTCAGTATGATGAACGTATGTGAATCCATTCAAGGTGCGTTATATGATGAAGCAGCGGAAGTGGTTAATACGCTGTGGCCAAAAGGCAATGAGAGTTGGAAAGAGGTTGGACAGTACTTTTTCGTGGTCGCCGTACTCTCCGCACTATAGTGGGCATCTAAGCTGACATTTTACGTAACATACGGAACAGGGTAAGCCTGTATCACTCCCTTTGGGAAAGCCTTTGTGGCCGATAGTGATGCAGGTATAGGAGGTCGGAAAAAGCGAAAGCTGCATTGTAATGATGCAGATACAGACTTATGTCTGATCACGAAAGTGAGCCCACTTCCGACTGGTCTCCCATTGCGAGAGAATTTGAAGAACTTTATTCAAGGAGAAAAGCAAATGGTGATCTCGAAAGAGATTAGTGCATCTTCTGACGGCGCTCAATGGCAGTCCATCGACTGGAAATCCGTTGAAGCACACGTATTGAAGCTTCAAATGCGTATCGCAAAAGCAACGAGAGAAAAGAAATACGGTAAGGTGAAGTCCTTACAGTGGCTCTTGACTCATTCTCGCTCAGCCAAGCTTCTTGCGGTTAAGCGAGTCTCTCAGAATAAAGGCAGTAAAACGTCTGGAATAGACGGTGTCACCTGGAACACAGATGTACGCCGTATGAAAGCAGTCAATCAACTGAGCCGCAAGGCTTACTCTGCAAAACCACTCAAACGTATCTACATCCCCAAAAAGAACGGTAAGCTCAGGCCATTGGGTATTCCATGCATGATTGATAGAGCGCAACAAGCCCTCCACCTTCTAGCATTAGAACCAGTGTCCGAAACGCTTGCCGACCTCAATAGCTATGGGTTTAGGCCAAATCGCAGTACGGCTGACGCCGTCAGTCAGTGTTTCAAATGTTTGGCTCTAAAGCGATCAGCGAAATGGGTTCTTGAGGGAGATATTAAGGCTTGCTTCGACAAAATCGGGCATCAATGGCTTATGGACAATATCACGGTAGATAAACGTATGTTAGAGCAATGGTTACAGTCTGGCTATGTGGATAAGGGTCTGTTCTATGATACCGATGAGGGTACACCTCAAGGTGGAATAATATCTCCAACCTTGATGCTAATGACTCTCGCGGGAATAGAGCAACAAATAAAATCTACAGCTCTGAAAATGGGTGCTAGGGCCAACTTTATTGGTTATGCGGATGATTTCGTGGTCACCTGCTCTTCAAAGGAAGTGCTAGTGAACGATATCAAACCGTTGATTGCTGACTTTCTGGCAGAAAGAGGGTTAACCCTCTCCGAAGAGAAAACGAAGGTCACTCATATTGATGATGGCTTTGACTTTCTGGGTTTCAATCACAGGAAGTACAAAGGGAAATTGCTCATTAAACCGAGCAAATCTAACACGCTGTTATTCCTTAGAAATCTACGTGAACTTATTAAAAAGCACGCAACCATCCCTGTTAACGATCTTATCAAGTTGATAAATCCGAAACTTAGAGGGTGGGCGAATTACTATCGCCACTGTGTTGCTAAACAAGTATTCGGGTATGTCGGCCACAAACTATTCCAAGCGTTATGGCACTGGGCAGTTAGACGTCATCCAACCAAGTCCAAAGACTGGGTTGTTCATAAGTATTTTCTCAATCGTAAAGGCCAGTGGCAATTTCACGGTTGGCAGAAAATCATGGACATGGACTGTCACTTCAATCTGTTCCAAATAGCTAAAGTGCCCATCGAGCGACACGTAAAAATCAGGAATGCAGCGACCCCTTTTGACCCTCAATACCAAGAATATTTGGTGAAGAGAAAATCTAAAAGGCTAGCTCGTAACTCTTGGAAAGAGCCTGTCCCGACTGCGTTATAAGTTGCTGGGTATCAATGATGCCTTAGTGGAGGCTTGAGCCGTATGCAGTGAAAGTTGCACGTACGGTTCTTAGAGGGGCGGCACTTGGTAACAAGTGTCGTCTACTCGACAGAAGCTTCGTAGGATGAATTTTTACCTTTGGCACTTCCTTTCTCGAAAGTGCCTTAAACGTTTCATTAGGTATGGCACGAGTAATACAACTAGCTAATGTGAAAAACAGGTACATTGCTCACCAAACAGCGATAAAAAAAATTCGTTTCCAAATTTTGAAATAGACCCAGTAAAGCGCAGTGTTATTTTTTGTTATTGTGGATCTACATGCCCAGAACAAGTATAGGACTGACCATCAACACCACGAATAGCGATCTGGTAGTTCAGCGCCAATCCATTGCCGACGATGTCTGACAGGCCCTCAGTTTCTGGATTGTTCATGCGATCGTGGTACATCTGACAAACGTGTTCTTCACCATGCCATTTTGATTGCACCTCTTCGATTCCATCAGCCTCGATGTCTACGCGAGCAACTCCATTTGTGCGCTTAGCTGCCTTAGTCGTGATGATCGTCGTCGTCATTGATGTATAACGGATACCATCGATTTTCGAACTAGCTTCGGTAAGTTGGTCGTGGTCTGCGTGTGTGATAATTGGGTCAGACACGAAGGCGTTCGCAGCCTTTACCTTTAAGCTGGTACAGCCAGTAATTGTCACAAGTGCAAGTGCGATAGCTGTTAAACCAATGGTTTTGATTGAGGTCATTTCATTGTCCTGTTAGTCATTCTGTCTGGGGTTTACTATAAACAATAAAACACTGTATTATTAGTTCAAACTATGAATACTAACTTACCGATAATAGAAAGCCGCGACTAGCATTCGTTACTTGTTTAAGGCTGCTCTAAGTCTAACTCTTCACGTGGTTGGTCGTGAATGTCCTTTGGGATTCGTATCATAAGGGCTATGTTAGATCCGGGTTATCCATAAGCTTTGTTAAATTAGAAAAAGCGCAACTCAATTTTATCCAAATCCAATTCAACACACCCAAAACAAAAAGGGATTGGTATCTCTACCAATCCCTTCACTACTTGTTTATAAAGTAACGGTTCTTATTCTCTACAAGCTCTCTATTGCCTTTTGTACCGCAGGGCCAATCTGACGCTTACGCGAAGTGACGCCTTCTAATGTCAGCATGTCGCTTGTTGGTTCAGCGTTGAAAGCCGATTTGATGACTTGATAGTCGCTTTCATCTACCCAAAGTAAGTTTGCTTCTTTGTTCTTAGTGTCTGTGATAGAGAAGAACAGATGGTCCAAGCCGTTCTCTTCTTTGTAGGCTTTCATAGCCGCCAAAAGCTCATCTTTACGGTCAATCAGTTGTTGAGCCGTTAGCGTTTCAGCGACACCGATACCCACCTGTTTGCCACCGTATTTAAAGTTTTTGTAATCCAGCGTCAGAATGGTTTCAGAAGAAAGGTGACTGAGATCCGACTTAGCAATCAGCATCTGTTGACCGAAATCTTCGATATCTGAAATACCTGCAACTTTTGCCAGCTTTTCAGCGTATTCACGATCATGCTCAGTGGTGGTTGATGATTGGAATACCACGGTATCAGAGAGAATTGCGCCTAAGCCTACACAAGCAAGGTGCTTAGGTATTGTCACATCCAACTTTTCAGCGTTGTCAGCAAGAATAGTTGCAGCCGATCCCCAGCCTCGAATATCCATCTCGACAATTTGTGGTGTATTAATCGGTGAGCCACCAATCGCGTGATGATCAACCACAGCAACAATAGATGCTTGGTCGATAGTTGGCGCTAGCTGAGTGACCTGATTGAAATCCACCAGCCCCACGCGGTATGAAGAGTAATCTGTCTCTAGGCGTGGCGATTCAGCATTGCAGTAGTTCAAGATGAAGGTGGATTCTGGATTAATCGGCTCTGGTACTGTCGCTGTACCGCCATAGATATGAGCCGCGAGCATCGCAGACATTACCGTGTCGCTATCTGGGCTTAGGTGCCCTGTCCATACGAGATCTTCACTGTTTTCATTAGCAGATTGTTGCAAGCTAAAAGCAAAACTTGCTGAACTGAAAGACATAATTACGGCTGCAACGACAGGGGTTAGCTTCACGGGTATTTCCTTATTTGAATTCGATATAGAATCACATAAGCTAAACACCAAAAATTTCAGAACCGTGTCACTAATATTTCAGATTTACTTCAGTGAGTAACGAAATGTAATTTCCCTCACTTCGAGAGTCTTCTTCTCCTATCAATTGTACCTCCCCCTTTCTATTACACGCCCGCCACAACCAATTTTGGATTAGTTCAGCTTTTCATTATTTCACAATGAATTTCAATGAACCCTAATAACAAGAAAGCTAAGACACTGATTTATTGACCACATAACATCATCAAACCACATATTAGAAATAAGATAATCTTATTAAAAATGGATTATCGAAAGGCACAAAAAAGGCTACAAAGCAGCCTTATTGAGTAAGCATAAATGAGCTATTGATTCACCGATATCGAGGTTCTGTTCCTCCCCTTTCCCACTACTGGTAAGGGATCGTAGATGTACACCAAGGGGAGGTTAGGAGGGGATTCTAGTGTTTATATCGAAAGGTATTACTATCATCAACAATCTCGATTTTAACAGGCACGGTGCCTTGTTTAACGTTGCCGATTTTTGCAAATGCCTTGTGCGACAGGTCGATCACTCTGCCTTTTACATAAGGGCCTCGATCATTAATTTTCACATCAACATACTTGTTATTGTCTGTATTGGTCACTCTCACGATAGTCCCGAATGGCAAGGTTTTATGAGCCGCAGTATTCGCATTCATATTATACGTCTCACCACTTGCTGTGAGCCTTCCATGGAATTTATCGCCATACCAAGAAGCTTTACCAGCAAGAGCATGTGACTTGGCATATTCCTTTGTTTTAGAACTGCCGACAGCCGACGTTGAGGTGCATCCGGCTAATATCATAAGGATAAGAGCGGTAAAGATAATATGTAATTTTTTCATGTGGTTTGTGTGCGCTAATCTCTGCATGTTTCTCTATTTTCGTTGTTGTTGGTTAGCAATATAATGCTGAGTATAGTTACTGCTCAGCCAAGGCTACCATTCGGTATGATGACGGAATGTTTTCATGAACGACACTTTCTTCCGTCATATTCATGAAAGGTTTTATCGTCAAAACGTCAACTTTAACAACGTCTTAAATCTGTATATTTCTTAATCGCTTCATGTAGATAAGTCACTCAGCCAAACATCCAAATACAAAAGCGGATTGGTATCTCTACCAATCCTCTTTAGGGGTAATTCGTTTTTCTGCCTTAAGCGCAATTGTCCGTAATCAGTCACCTACGCTTCTTCTCGGCTGTATAAGTTACGCTTTACTGGTTTGTACCGAATTCGTCATCGATTTGGCTTTAGTTTCAGGCACCAAAGACATCAACCCGGTAATAACAAGAGCAGCAACACCCGACATCGTGACTGGCGAGCCAAATATGCTTTGCACTAGCGTGGGGGCTTCTTTCAATAAATCCGGTACCAGCATTACCCCCAGCCCTAAACCTAATGAGATGGCAATCGTCATGATTCTGCGACGATCCAGCTTCTCACTAGCGATAATCTTGATGCCCGCCGCAGCAACCGTACCAAACATCACCAATGTCGCTCCGCCTAATACTGGCTTTGGAATCGTCATTAATACCGCGCCTAAGATGGGAAATAGACCTAATAGAAACAGAATTGCCGCAATGAAGTAGCCAATGTAACGACTCGCAATCCCAGTAAAATGGATCACGCCATTGTTCTGGCTGAAAGTCGTGTTCGGAAAAGTATTGAATACCGCTGCGATGAGCGAGTTCACACCGTCACCTAGCACGCCCGCCTTGAGTCGATTGATGTATTTTGGACCCTTAACTGGTTGGCCTGAGAACATACTGTTGGCGGTAAGGTCACCCGTGGTTTCAATAACGGTAATCAAGTAAATAAAAGCGATAGGCAGGAAGGCTTGCCAATCAAAAGCGAAGCCATATTTAAATGGAACTGGAATGCTCAATAACGGTTGAGATGCAAAAGAAACCATGGGTGCTTTGCCCATCAAAATAGCAACGCCCCACCCTACAACTAAACCGACCAAAATAGACGACAGCCTAACCATAGTATTGTTGCTTAGGTTAAGTGCCACTATGGTTCCGAGCACAATCGCACCCAACATCAGATTGCTTCCAGAACCAAAATCTTCTGCGCCAACACCACCAGCGATATCAGTGACGCCGACTTTAATCAAAGAGACACCAATCGTCGTGATAACGATGCCGGTCACAACGGGCGTGATCACTACTTTGAGTTTTTCGATAAAGCGCGATAGGACGATTTCGACAAATGCACCAAAGAAGCAGACACCAAAAATGGTGGCGAGCATCTCATCCGGCCCACCGCCATTTGCTTTAACAAGAAAACCCGCACCTAAGACAGAACCTAAGAACGCAAAGCTGGTCCCTTGGACACAGATCATCCCTGCGCCAACTGGCCCTATTTTTCTAGCTTGTATAAAAGTGCCAACCCCAGACACCATCAATGCCATGCTGATCAAATAAGGGATGTGTTCACCCAACCCTAAAACACCGCCAATAATGAGCGTGGGTGTGATAATTCCAACAAAGCTGGCTAATACATGCTGCAGCGCCGCGTAACTGGCTGCTTTGACTGATGGTCGATCGTCTAATCCGTAGATCAATTCACTGTTCTGTTCCATGTGACTTCCTTTATGTATTTTTTATTGTATACAATTTACATAAAGGCAATAGAGCAACATATATGCCAATGGTTTAACATCATATTTATCAATCAGTTAAGTTTTCGCTCAAGCCAATGCTGCACTATAGATCAACAATGTCGGCTTGTTTTAGTGCAACCGATAGTTTATCCGATGTTCCTAAATTAAGCCCTACAGACACAAAAAAAGGATTGGTATTGCTACCAATCCTCTTTAGGGGGTGTTTCGGTTTTTCTACCTATGGAAGGCAGTAACGCTATTACTCGTAATCAGTCGCGTACGTATCTTCGTATGTGTGCGAGTAGAATTCGAATAGGTTGCCAAACGGGTCTTCTAGATAAACCATTTGCGCTTGTTTTAGTTCGTCTTCTGGGTGGTAACGCATGATGTCCATACGAACCTTACCGCCAAACTCTTCAACGCGCTTAATAGCTGAATGAAACTGCTCTTTTGGAAGTTGCAGACAGAAGTGGAAGATGCCTAGACGAGAGAAGTCTACTTCGTGACGCTCTTGACGATCTTTCATTTCGAACAGCTCAACACCGATGCCATCAGATGTGACTAGGTGTGCAATGTTGAAGCCTTTGAAGCCTTCGCCAAATACTGCGATACACATACGGCCGATTGCTGATTCGCGCTCTTCCAAAACCTTAGTGTTGTTCATTACGATTCTTAGACCCAGAGCCTTAGTGTAAAACTCGACTGCTTTGTCCATGTCGCCAACCATGATGCCTACGTGATTCATTTTCATAACTTGCTCCAAATTCGTTTTTAATTCTGTGCGTTTCGAAGACTGGCTTCGATGTTTCGTTTCGATGGAGAGAGTATAGGTACATGCGTTAATTAACTGAAATTATCATAATTTATATTAATGATAATTTTTTGTTATTTACAGTTTGATATAACAACTCAACTCACGCAAAGAAACCATACCGAACCCTACCTACATAGACACATAGATACACACACCAATAGAGATAAGCCCAATGTAGAGAACAACCTAAAGAGCATAGCTACTTAAATTGGGAGTTGTTGATGTTTGATGGCTTTTGTTAATTGTTTTTGTTGATAGCTTTTACCGATAGCCTTTTCCTTTCGAAGATAGGATTCGCCTATTGAATCTATAGAAATGTCCGATTTCACTAATTTTCGGTGGCAATGCAATATATCTACATCGACGCGGGATAGCGTTAAACACTATAAATTAGAAAGAGAGTCAAATCATGATCAACACAGAAATCAAACCATTCAACGCAACAGCATTCAAAAACGGCGAATTCGTAGAAATCACTGAGCAAGACGTTAAAGGCAAGTGGGCTGTATTCTTCTTCTACCCAGCAGACTTCACGTTTGTATGTCCAACTGAGCTAGTTGACCTACAAGACAAATACGCAGAGCTTCAATCTCGCGGCGTAGAAGTTTACTCAGTATCAACTGACACTCACTTCTCTCACAAAGCATGGCACGATACTTCTGACAAAATCGGCACTATCGAATACTTCATGGTAGGCGACCAAACTGGCAACATCACAAATAACTTCAACGTTATGCGTGAAGGTCAAGGCCTTGCAGACCGTGCAACGTTCCTAATCGACCCTGAAGGCGTTATCCAAGCAATGGAAATCACAGCTGAAGGCATCGGCCGTGACGCAGAAGACCTACTACGCAAGGTTAAAGCAGCACAATACGTAGCCGCTAACCCAGGTGAAGTTTGCCCAGCTAAATGGAAAGAAGGCGAAGAGACTCTAGCTCCATCTCTAGACCTAGTAGGCAAGATTTAATCTAAGCCTAGCTAACAAGAATAGCTAAACGGTTCTACAGGCGCGCTTCGGCCCCCCTCCTAAAGGGCAGTCGCGCGCCACCCTTTCAAAACATCAACACCACAATATTTGCCGACTTGCGCCCCCTTTTTATTTTCCTTTTTCAGCAAGAAGGTATTGGTCAATACCAAGACACAGAATTTAAGAGCAGGCACGATTATGTTAGATCAAGCAATGAAGCAGCAGCTAAAAGCATACCTAGAAAACCTAAAAACCAATGTTCAGTTAGTGCTTAGCCTGGATGGCAGCGACACCGCGAACAAACTTCAAGATCTGGCGAATGACATCTCGTCTTTAACCGATAAAATTGAAGTGACTCGCGATGACAGCGCAAGCACTCGCAGCCCTATCATGCAGGTCGTGAACCAAGAGAAAGGCACCGCGATCGGTTTTGCCGGTTTGCCAATGGGTCACGAATTTACGTCACTGGTTCTAGCACTGCTTCATAGTGGTGGTCACCCTATCAAGCTTGAAGCGGACGTAATCGAGCAAATTAAAGAACTCGATCAAGAGCTTAATGTAGAGATTTTTATCTCGCTCTCATGCCAAAACTGTCCAGAAGTGGTTCAAGCCTTCAATATGATGTCGGCGATTAATCCTCTGGTTAAGACAACGATGATCGACGGCGCAGCATTCCAAGATGAAGTGAAGTCTCGCGACATCATGGCAGTACCAAGTGTATTCGTTAATGGTGAGCTATTTGGTCAAGGCCGTATGTCACTGGCTGAAATCCTTAACAAGGTTGATTCATGCGCAGCGGAAAAGAAAGCAGCAAACCTAAACCAACAAGCACCGTTTGATGTATTGGTTGTCGGCGGCGGCCCTGCAGGTTCTTCAGCGGCAATTTATGCTGCACGTAAAGGCATTCGTACTGGTGTGGTTGCTGACCGATTCGGCGGCCAAGTGATGGACACCATGGCGATTGAGAACTTTATCTCAGTAAAAGCGACAACTGGCCCTAAATTAGTGGCAAGCCTTGAAGAGCACGTAAAAGAGTACGGTGTTGAAGTGATGACTGAGCAGCGCGCTGCAAACATCATTGCAGCAGAAGACACTGAAGACGGCTACATCCACGTTGAGCTAGAGAGCGGCGCAACACTACGAGCTCGCACGGTTATCACAAGTACCGGTGCTCGCTGGCGTGAAATGAACGTTCCGGGTGAGCAAGAGTACCGCAATAAAGGCGTCGCTTACTGCCCACACTGTGACGGTCCTTTATTCAAAGGTAAGAAAACAGCGGTTATTGGTGGTGGTAACTCAGGCATCGAAGCGGCAATTGATTTAGCGGGTATCGTTGAACACGTAACCGTACTTGAATTTGCAGACACATTGCGTGCCGACCAAGTACTTATCGACAAAGCGAACGCAACACCAAACATCGAAATCATCAAGATGGCACAAACAACGCAAGTGATTGGTGATGGCAACCGTGTAACCGGTCTGGAATACAAAGACCGCAACACCGATGAACTTAAACAGATTGAACTCGCAGGTATCTTTGTTCAAATCGGCCTGATGCCAAACAGCGAATGGTTGAAGGGTTCGAAAGTTGAGCTCTCACCACGCGGTGAAATTGAAATTAACGCTCATGGCGCAACATCAATGAAAGGTGTGTTCGCAGCGGGTGACGTAACAACCGTACCTTACAAACAGATCATCATTGCGATGGGTGAAGGTGCGAAAGCAAGCTTAGGTGCATTTGACCACCTAATCCGTAACTCAGCTCCAGTTAAAGAGGCTGAAACCGCTTAACCTTTACACTGAAAAGCTTAAAGCTTTTAACTCAAGCTCCTTAAATATTTGTTAACTTAATTCTTTACTGTTAACGACTTAGTCGACATTTAGACGCCACTCCTATGGATTTAGGAGTGGTTTTTTTCTTTGTGATTTACGCCGGTTGATAAAGCATAAAGGCAACCACCATCGCTAAGCTTCCGCCCAAGCAACGGTTCACAAACATCATCTGTTTTGGTGATTGCAGTAGCTTTTTAAGCATGGTGCCGCAATACGCCCACACCAACATGCACGGTACACCGGTAATCACCATACCCGCGATAATGGTCACGACTTGAATCAAGTAATCTGCATTCGGAGTGATGAACTGCGAAAACACGGTTAATGACGCTATCCAACCTTTAGGATTTAACACCTGCACCAACACACCCGACACAAAGCCTGAACGATTGTCAGTGGTGCTTTCTTCGATTTGCATATTCGCAATCGACCACGCCATGAACAGCAAATAAGCCGCACCCGCGTATTTCAAAATGCTGTATAGCTCTGGGTAAAGGGTAAATAGGCTCACCAAACCGACACTAGAACCCGCCAGTACGATGATGATGCCAACAGCGTTCCCAGAGATAAAAGGTAAAGTCGCAGCAAATCCATAACGACTTGAAATCCCAAGTAATGCGATATTGCCTGCCCCAGGGGTAATTGCAATTGATGTTGAAAATAGCAAGAACGCCAGCATTAATTGAGAGCTCATTTCCTCTCACTCCTAATAAGTAAAGTATTTATAGGGAGAGAGTTTACAGATTCGACTAGGAATTAAATTGCTATATAGGCTAATATTAGTCCAAATTTGAGCAAGAATTTTCCAAAATAGCCATGAAACAGAAAGAATCCACCAAAGAAGTATTGGATGACACAGATATCGCCATCTTAGAGCATATCCAGCAAGACGGACGCATGAGCAACAGCAAGCTCGCAGAGAAGGTCAACCTCAGCGAAACCCCATGCTGGCGTCGTTGGAAACGCATGGAGGAAACTGGCTATATCGATGGTTACGCCGCTAAGCTGAATCGTAAGAAATTAGGCTTTCATGTGGCTGGTTTTACTCTTGTGACCTTGGGTAACCATGAAGTTGAAAACACAGAACCATTCGAAGAATTTGTCGCGGTAACCGATTGGATTCCTATGTGTCACTGCATTGCAGGCGGCGCCGATTACATGGTGCAAGTGTTGGCCAAAGATTTGGAAGAGTACTTTGAGCGTATTAGCTCGATCAGACGAGTCAAAGGCGTGAGTGCGATTCAGTCGAACATCTCAGTAAAAGAGTTGAAAAACAGCTATCGATTACCGCTTTCAGATTAGCTCCCTAAAACACATAAAACAAAAAGCCCAGCCGCGATAGATTTCTAAAGTCTAAGGCTCTGGGCTTAACGTTATTATTTACTGGGTTAACTGGCTTAGCTATTCACAAGGATGAGCTAAATGGATCAAGGCTAAACCACCGAGTGATGTTTCACGATATTTCTTGTTCATGTCTTTACCGGTTTGGTACATGGTTGCGATGACCTTATCGAGTGAGATCAAAGACTTGCAGTTTCGCTTCAATGCCATGCGAGATGCATTAATTGCCTTCATCGCACCCATCGCATTTCGCTCGATACACGGCACTTGAACCAAGCCGCCAATTGGGTCACAAGTCATACCCAATGAGTGTTCCATCGCGATTTCCGCCGCAATACAGATCTGCTCATTGCTGCCACCGCGTAGTGCCGTTAATCCCGCAGCCGCCATAGAGGATGATACGCCTACCTCACCTTGGCATCCCACTTCCGCACCAGAGATCGAAGCGTTAGTTTTGTACAGAATACCAATCGCGCCCGATACCGCTAAGAAATCTTTTAACTGCTTAGTATCCAACTCTTTAATGAAGCGATGGTAGTACATCAACACAGCAGGAATAACGCCCGCCGCACCATTGGTTGGTGATGTTACCACTTGGCCACCAGCCGCATTTTCTTCGCTAACCGCAAACGCAAACAAGTTAATCCAATCCATGATTTCCATTGGGTCGTTTTCAACCGCCGCATTCGCTTCTAACTTTTTCAGTAGGTTAGGCGCACGACGAGTTACGTTCAAACCACCATCAAGAATGCCTTCGGTTTCAAAGCCACGCTCCATACAACGACTCATCACTCGCCAGATTTGATCCGCTTTCTCTGAAATAATGTCAGCGCCTTCGAACTCCGCTTCATTTTTTAGAATCATACCACCGAGGCTCATCCCACTATTGTCAGCTTGTTGAAGCATTTCATCGGCGTTTTTGAACGGGAAAGGAACTTCTACCGCTTGGGTTTGAGTACCATTTTGCAGTTCATCAGCAGTTGCGATAAAACCGCCGCCAATCGAATAATAAGTTTCATCGACAATCACGTTGCCACTCTGGTCAAACGCAGTAATCATCATGCCATTTTCATGCAGAGGCAGATTGTCTTTGTGGAACAACATGTCGGTTTCGTAGTTGAAGGCAATGTGCTTGGTGCCCGCTAAATCCATCTCACCACTGTCTACGGCATGACGCATTGCTTGGTTTGCGCTGGTGATTTTGATGGTGTCTGGTTTATTGCCTAGTAGCCCCAATATTGTAGCTCTGTCGGTGTGGTGACCTATGCCAGTCAATGACAAAGAACCGTATAAATCCACCTGAATACGCGTCACTTCTGCGATTTTATCAGCGATTAATTGTGTGAAATGGAAACCCGCAATCATTGGGCCGTTGGTGTGAGAGCTCGATGGCCCAACACCAATTTTGTAGATATCAAAGATCGATAACATAGATATACCAGTAAAAAATCGGTCAATTAAGAAAGAGCGGCATAAAGCCAATCAGGGATAACAGTACAAGCAGCAATCGTCACAACAGCGAACACCAACAAGCCATAATGACTCGCGGTAGGCTTTGCAAACAAATGCTTTTGCTTTTCTATAAATTCATTTTGTTGCTCGGTTACCTCTCCCCAGAAGCGGCTCACAACAACACCTAACACTAAGAAAACCACAGTGCCAATCAAGGCAAACCAAGGCCAAGCTATTCCGCTGTATTTGGCGATGAATACGACGGCCACACTGCCAATACTGCCCGCAATTACGCCTTTCTCGTTTGCTTGTTTGAAGAACAAACCCAAGATGAAAGAGCCAAGGCGAATACCAACAAAAATAGAGGTTAAGCTCGCAATCGTTTTAAGCACTGATTCATTAGAAACAGCCAGTAACGCAGGCACAACAACCGACGCTGCAGCAACCAGGCTCATTTTTCTAGCCACTGATTCATAGTGCGCGTCAGAGGCTTGCTTACGGAAGAAGCGCTTATAGAAATCGAACGTTGCGACCGTCGCCATTGAGTTATAGGTGGAATCCAATGTCGACATTGCCGCAGCCGAAAGTGCTGAGATCACCAAACCAACAATGATTGGGTTGGTATGGTTAAACACAAAATCGAGAATCACTTCGTTGCTGTTTTCAAAACTGCTGTCTTGATAAAAGACACTTAACAGCACCCCCATCACAGCAAAGAACAGATAAACAAAAAATGCGCCGTAGCCACAAAGCAACATCGATTTTTGCGCTGTTTTAACACACTTAGTCGCCAATGTTCTTTGAATAATCAGTTGGTTAGTGCCATACACACTCAGGTGCAAGAAGCTCACAGCCACTACGCCGGCCCACAATGTGGTATCGACGCCTAAGTCAAAATCGAGATTGATGATATTCAAATGTTCAGGAGACAACATCTCGCCCGCATCGATTTTCATCAGCAATAAAACAAAGATCGCAATGCTGCCGATAATCAACACTGCTGACTGAAGCATGTCAGTCCAGATTACAGTCGAGATACCACCCGCATAGGTATACAACGCAGTAAATACGCTGATGTAGATGATCGCCTCAGAGATACTCACTGGCAGCACTTGCACTAAGATCAGGGCTACCGCATACAGAATAACCCCTGCCGAAATACACTGAACCACAATGAACACGATGGAATTGATCGTGCGAGCAACAACGCCAAAGCGGTGCTCTAGGTATTCGTAAATCGAGGTTAGGCCGAGCTTGTAAAACACCGGAACAAAGAAAAGCACAGTGAAAAAGATCACTATTGGATAGTTCAAATGTACGCTCATCGCTTCCATGCCTGAGCTATAAACCCAGCCCGGCATGCCAACGAACGTCATTGCGCTGATGTAGGTTGCAAGAATCGACACACCTGCCGTAAACCAACCAAACTGTTTTCCACCAGTCGAAAAGTCGCCACCGACGCTATAGCGCCTATTAACTAAGTAGCTGATAAACAAAGTAGTTAGCACATAAAGAGCAATAACCACAAAACTTGAGTACGTAACCATTTTTAGATTCCGTTTATTGTATGTCGCAATTAATTCGCTGCCAATAGTACTCAAAAATGGATGTTTTCCCTCAAAAACCCACAATAAGTGTGACTATTATCACTAAGATAGACGATTAAACACTCAAATCGCCCCACAAAGCACAAAAACCCAGTTAAATGAGATCAAGATCACTAAAATGCACAAAATGGGTACGCACTCATTTTAAAATTGACTTTGATCACGGATCTAATAACCACAAAAATTCTATTATCTCTCCCGAAATGAAGACGGTGTGATGAAGCTAAATAATCAACACACAATAATTAAAACCAAAACCACCCTATATAAAATAAAGGTTTATCGGTCATGACCATTAAAAAACACATGAGCGAAGTTCCTATGATTCAAAGGGTAGCCGCATATCTAGCAATTCTAGTAGGTTACTTTTTTTATTGTTATAACTTTGTAATTATTGACTACGTACGCCCATACATTGTGGAAGAATATGCTGGTATTAGCCTTTCTGATACCGCTCAGTTCTACACTTGGCAGTCTGTTGGTGCTCTGATTGGTGCACTGAGCTGTGCATGGTTCGCAACCAAGTTCGGCAAAAAGTCCACGCTAGTAGCAATTACGGCATTAAACGGTGGTGCAACCATCATCAACATGATGTTTACCGACTACGCCACTTGGGCCGCAATGCGTTTCATCATTGGACTGTCTTTAGGCGGTTACTTCACTGTAGCTGTATCTTTGATGATTGGCCTATTTACACCAACGGTTCGCGGTAAGTTGACTGCTTTTGCTTCTTCAATGTTCTCTGTTGCTTTAGTGGCAATGGGCGCTTACGCAGCCTTCATTACAAGTGTTGATGCACCTTGGCAGAGCCTAATGTGGGTAGGTGGTATTCCACCGCTTGTAGCAGCAGCGTTAATGATCTTTGTATTACCAAGCGACAAAACAGTGATCGCCTACGGTGAAGAAGATCAACAAACCACAACCAATGCAGCTGGTGAAGTAACCGAAGCTAAAAAAGGTTCTTGGGGTGAGATGTTAAGCAAGCCTTACCGCAAAATTACGATTACTTGTTTACTTCTTTCTGGTCTTAACTTCTACGGATTCCAATTCTTCGGTGGCTTTGTAACTACCTACCTGAAAGATGTTCGTATGTTTGATGGTGCAACCATCGGTTTGATCTTCTCTATCTCAGCATTTGGTTCACTCTTCGGTGCTTGGTTCTGGGGATGGGCAGCAGATAAGTACGGTCGTAAGATCAACGCGTTCGGCTTCATCCTCGCAGGTATCATGGTTTCTATCTTCTTTGTCGCACCTGGTGACATGATGATTGGCGGCCTAAACATGCTGGCTCTTCTAGGTCTTATCTACAACTTCGGCCTGTCTGCTTCTGCAGTATGGGGCGGTTACTTCTCTGAATTGTTCCCAGCACGCTTGCGTAGCTATGGTGCAGCTTTATTCCATGGCGGTCGTATTATCGGCATGTGGGCACCAATGGTTCTTATCTTCATCCAAGAGCGTACCGACCTACAAACAGCAATGTGGGGCTCACCAATCGTATGGATTATCGCCGGCCTACTATGGCTAACACTGCCTGAAACTCTAAAAGGTGGCGTCTTCGATAAGAGCAAAAAAGCTGAAGCAGCAAAAGCTTAATTCGACACTCATACGCTGAAGTTCAAATACGAAAAGTTTAAAGCCGGCTGATAAATCAGCCGGTAACAAAATCCAAATCGAGTCCTGTTCCGAATGTTGACTCGACAACACAAAGAGAAATTATTATGTCTAAATATCAAGAAGCGAAACGCATTGTTCGTGAATACTTCGATGCAATGGAAAACGCAACTCACGAGAACGTTGCTGAAGTTTTAAAAGCACACACTTCTGAAGATTACTTGTGGCGCGGTGTTTACCCATTCCGTGAGCAAGAAGGCGCACAAGCAGCAGCTGACGTATTCTGGGCACCAATGATGAAGTCAATGACTCGCATGCAGCGTCGTCAAGACATCTTCATCGGTGGTAACAACGAAGTTAACCCAGATGAGATTTGGGTAATGAGCATGGGTCACTTCATGGGTCTATTCGACGCTGAATACCTAGGTATGCGCCCAACTGGCAAGATCATGAACGTTCGCTACGCAGAATTTAACTGTGTTGTTGATGGCAAAATCACTAAGACAGGCCTGTTTCTAGACCTACTAGGCATGATGGATCAAGCGGGTTGCTACCCACTTCCACCATCAACTGGTAAGCACTTCGTATACCCTGGCCCACGTAACCACGACGGTCTGCTATTCGAAGACGCGGCTCCAGAAGAAGGTGTTGCGACACTTGCTCTAGTAAACAAAATGGTTGATGACCTGTCTGCTCTTAACGACAGCGGCGCGATGGGTTGCCCACCAGAAGTACTAGCGAAGAGCTGGTCAAAAGACATGATTTGGTACGGCCCATGTGGTATCGGCGCGTCTTACACAATTCCTCGCTACCAACAACAGCACCAACTTCCTTTCCGTAACAACCTGAAAGACAAGAAGTTCAACGGCCACGTTTGTCGTTTCGCTGAAGGTAACTTCTCTTGTTTCTTCGGTTGGCCAAACCTATCAAACACACCAACAGGTGGCTTCCTAGGTATGACTGGCGGTGAAGTACGTGCAAACATGCAAGTAGTTGACGTTTACTACCGTGACGGTGACAAACTGTCTGAGAACTGGGTTCTTATCGACCTTCCTTACTGGCTACAACAGCAAGGTCTAGATGTGTTCGAACGCACTTCAAGCATCATGAACCCAACGCTGTAATCGATACGCTTTAATCCAAAAGATTGAAACGAAATAGTGGCAACCTAAATAGACATCTGATTTAGGTTGCCACGCTTACTGGGGGACCCTTCTCGCTCCTAGTAAGTGCTCCAACCAATTCATTATTGCTCCACTAATAACTGAATCTACTCGTGCCTCATGGATGGGGTACACCCTGCCAAACCATTACCAATATAACGGGCTTGAAAGCACGGTGGCTTTCTACGGCCTGAATAAAGAGAATTACAATGAAAAAGTCGATTCTTTCAGCAGTGATCCTGACAGCACTTACCTCAGGTTCTGCTTTTGCTGCACACACTTTTACCAATGACGCGGGCGATAGCCTTACTTTAGACGGTCGTTTCGACGTTCGTTACCAAGATAAGGGCGGCGACCACAACGGTGAGTGGAACAGCGGTAGCTCTCGTTTCGGCCTTAAAGGTCAAATGGGACTCGATAACGGCTGGACTGCCTTTGGCCATGCTGAATGGGGTTACAACTCAGGTGCTAACGGCGACAATATTTACGACCGACTTCTATACGCAGGCGTAGAGCACGACAAATACGGCAAGATCGCAGCAGGTACTAAGCAGTGGTCTACTTTTTATGACGTCGCATGGTACACCGACTTAGGTCGTGTCTTCGGTACTCGCGGCTCAGGTGTTTACAACCTTTCTGACTGGGGTATTGCATCTGGTACAGGTCGAGCAGAAAACTCCATTACTTACCGTAACTCGATCAACGACCAAGTAAGCTACGGCTTCACTTACCAAACGACACGTGAAGAAGTGGCACTAGCGAGTAATGCGACAGCTTCATTGAAAAACGGAATGGGTGCGTCAATCACTTACAAACCGGTTGATGGCGTAACACTAGGTGCAGCTTACCACCAAAATGAAATTGCAGACCTAGACTCAGGTGTGGTTGGCGTAGAAAATGGCGACAACATGCGCATCATGCTATTGGGTGCGAACTACAGCAACGGCGGCTTCTACGCAGGTGCCACTTTCCATGTTGGCGAAAACTGGGAAGCTGTAAGCCAAGGCGGTACGGATGTAATGTTCGATACCCTAGGTGGTGAAATCTACACGTACTACCACTTCGACAATGGCCTACGCCCTACGTTGAACTACAACTACATGGAAGATCGTGATGACCAAACAGATGGCTATGAGCGTAACCTGCTTATCCCTGGTGTTGAATACCACTTCCAGAAGAACAAATTCCTAGTTTGGACTGAATACCAATTCGACCTAGGTAAAGATCAGCTCGTTGGCAATAAATTCGAAAACAGAGATGACCAATTCGCTGCAGGTATTCGTTACTACTTCTAACGCCCAGTTAGTCGATTCATAAATTCTTTAAACAAAGCTCTGCTCTTACGCAGAGCTTTTTTGGGTCATACCCAGAATAATATTCAACACTCTCTATTAACCCTTATTTTTCATCCAATCATGGCATATTGTATTTTTGAGTACGTACCTAATTATGTTACTCTATGCACAATCAATTTGGTTCAAAAGTATGGTCTATGAGCTCTCCAAAACACTCCACGGCGTCAAAGCCAACCGTCACCTCTAAAGATGTCGCTAAACTTGCTGGCGTTTCTCAATCAACTGTATCTCGTGTATTTGTCCCGGGCAGTTCAGTGTCTGAAAAGACCAAGCAAAAAGTGTTCGATGCAGCAAAATCGTTGAACTATCGTCCCAATGCCTTTGCCCGCAGTCTGACGACAAATGAGTCCAAATTGATTGGCTTAGTTTTCCCAGATGCCGACTACCCTATCCACATGAAAACTCTGCAGCTTATCTCTACTGAGCTACAAAAGCAGGGTTACTCTGCGGTATTGATTCCTTGGCAAGTGGATGGAAACGACAACCACTCGATTCCTAATATCTTCCAATACCGAGTTGATGGCGTAATTGCTGCTTCGGCGACCTTTAATAAGTCGCTTTATGAAGAGTGTGAAGAGTTCAACATCCCCATTGTTCAGTATGCTCGTGTAGTTGAGGGGACTAAGAGTAGCCATGTAATAAGTGACAACTACGCCGCAGGCCAAGTCGCCGCTCAACATTTACATAGCGTAGGAACAAAGTCAGCGGTTTACCTGACAGGTAACGTGCCAACCTACACCAACGGCGAGCGTGAATCGGGCTTTTGCTCAGAATTCGAAGATCTAACAGGCAAGCAAGCTCGTGTTATTGAAGCTGACTATGACTACCTTGATGCTCTAGATACCATTCGGACTCTGTTTTCAGAACCCACACATCCTCAAGCGATTTTCTGTGCGACAGATAACCTCGCGATGGCAGTAATGGATGTGGCGCGCTTAGAATTTAACCTGCGTATTCCAGAAGATCTTCAAGTGATTGGTTTTGACGATATCCCACAGACTCAATGGTTGAACTACCAACTCACTACCTTCAAGCAAGATTTCAGACGCCTTGCACGTGAATCAGTGAAAATTGTCGTTAGCCAGATTCAAGAGCAAGACACAAGCTTGGTTAAGCTGATGGTGCCAGTGAAGTTCATTGAACGAAACACGACGCTAAAACAGAACCAACGTTAAGACGCTTTCAAACAAAAATCCCGCTCAGTGTGAGCGGGATTTTTTATGATATTTAACTAGTTACCTACACCACCGGTCTTCTCTGCCGGAGAGTCAGGCGTCACTGGAGACCACTCTTGGAAGGTTGCTAGATGTTGTTGGACAGCCGCTTGTGCCGGGCCAAATGCCCACATTTTTTGTCCCATCCATTTTAGGTACATGCCCGACTCTTCCGCCGCTCGCTCGTATGGGTCACGACGTAAGTTAAACAGCAATGGTGCGTTTAGCTCTTCTTTAGGGCCACTCCAACCGTGGTTTTGCACGATGAAATGCGCCTTCCAATCACCAACACGAACCGCTTGCAGCTTGTCTCGTTCGTAGTAGTAGATCTCTTTACGGTTTGACTCGCCTTTCTCGGTCAGCATATCCACTTGGTTGTAACCATCAAGGTGCGCTTTAAAGCCATCGTGACCTTTCAGCAGTTTTTCTTTTAGATCCGTTGGACCACCAGCCGCAGCGACAAGAGTGGGTAACCAATCCATACCATCAAAGATGCCATTGCCTACAGTACCCGCTGGGATTTTACCCGGCCAGCTAACCAATGCAGGGGCTCTTACGCCACCTTCCCAAGTTGTGCCTTTCTCACCGTGATAAGGTGTCATACCGCCATCTGGCCAAGTCATGATCTCTGGGCCGTTATCGGCAGTGAAAATGATGATGGTGTTGTCAGCAATACCGAGTTCTTCCATCTTCGCCATCATCTCACCGACGTGATCATCAAGATCTTTCATGACCACTTCTTGGAGTCCCCAACCGTTTTGACCGAGCATCGCTTCGTATTCAGGTGACAGGTGCGTCCAAACGTGACCGCGTGATGGACAGTACCAAATAGGTGTGAGATGGATAACGCAGATCAATAAGGATTGGAAGTTTCACGCAACCATTGATGCAGGGCTTGGTAGTGACACCAACTTTACCTCATCTCTGTTAACTGGCGTGCGATACCAGATAAACAGTTGGTCTGACTTAAATGTTGCCTACAAATCGACCTGGGTTGATTACGAAAACAAGGGGACCTTTGAATACGATACCGCATCGCAAGGGTTCCTGATTGGTTGGGCTGCTCATTTCTAGTCAAACAATAAGAGGTAAGCCTGATATCGTTAGGCTTACCTGACAATGTCAATCTTTCAAGAGTTAATGCCGGTTTTAACTAACGAACAAGCAAAACTACCCATCAACGACCTAGTTATTCACAGTGTTTGGAACTACGCACTCTTTCTTCATGATAGTTAAGCCGGCCTCGAGAGTTTCTGTCCAAGCTTGTTCGACGCTTTCATCGTAGTGAGGGTCATATTTTTTAACTGTATTGAGTAACGAATTGAACCACTCGTTGAGTTCTTGCTCAGAGATATCCATTCCTAAATCTTTATGTCGCTTCCCAAGCTTTTTTACCGAGTTTCGTACGCTAGGCAGACCCGCAGAGTTATAGATAAGAATGATCGAGGCTTTAAGCATCTTGGTTTGTTGCTCTAACCCTATATTTTCAAAACGTTCTGAAAACCTTGGGTTATGCTCGCAAAAATCAGCCAAAAACGTTTCGAGAAATTCTTGGTCAATCCGGCAGCGCTCAAAACTTTCATAAAACAGTTCGTTCGGTTTCATCTAGCCAGTCCTTTGCAAAATTTTGAGTTATCGGGAAGCTAACAAGTCCAGAGCCGCAACTTAGCCAACTCCGAACCATCAATATGATCTAAGTATACGCCACTGTGGCATAAAATGAACGATGGCATAACGTAAACTACGGCATAAAGTGCGTTGCACAAATCTTGTTTCCATCAGGATCTCGCAAATAAGCCATGTACAAGCGACGCTCGTCAGAACCTCTCGCTCCGGGGCCATTTTCAATGCTGGTACCGCCATTTTCGACGCCAACTCGATGCCACTCATCTACAACTTCAGGAGAAGACGCAAGAAAACCCACCGTCATACCGTTGCCGTGAGTCGCAGGCTGACCATCAATCGGCTTCGTTAAGCCCAACACACCCGTTTGGCTAACGTAAACACAGCGCCCTTTGGGATCAACAGAGCCTTCGCTATAACCAAGCACTTTCATGATTGGGTCATAAAAAGCCTTCGCGCGTTCAATATCATCGGTACCGAGAAAAACATGGCTGAACATAACTAACCTCTTCTTTTATTGAAAGAACCATCTAAACTAGACCTATAATTCGTGTTTGTCTAGGCACGCTATTCGGTCACAACTGTTGCTTAACCCATTGAGCAAACACCTGAAACTTAGTTCGCTGTTCCATGCCTTTCGGGAACTCAGTTAGTCTGTTCAACAATTCGTTGTGCGCCCTGCCCTTGGTCATGCAAGATATCATCAGGATTTAGCAAGTTGCACTTTTGCATACTCAAGCATCCGCAACCGATACAGCCGGTTAAGTTCTCTTGTAGCGATTTAATCTGCGCCATTTTACTGTCGAGTTGCCCCTGCCACTTCTTAGCAACGCGCTCCCAATCTCGCTTAGTCGCGGTATGGTTCATCGGCAGTGTCGATAATTCTTCGGTGATCTCTTCCAGCGTGAAGCCTATCGACTGCGCGACTTGGATCAACGCAATTCGTCTCAACATCGCCGACTGATAACGGCGCTGATTTCCGTTAGTACGAATCGAAGCAATCAACCCCTTGGTTTCGTAAAAACGTAACGCCGAAGGAGCCACGCCACTGCGCTCAGCCAACTGGCCTATGGTGAGGTATACGATGTTTCTCATTACGACACTATCCTTGAGATCATAAATATTTAAAGCTTACTTTAACTTTAGAGTAGCGACCTATTGTTACCTTAACCAATTAATGTCCTTAAACTTTGACAACGGGCGCAATGAAAAGCAATCGTGAACATGGCTGCTTTGTTTTATTGTGGTGTTCTCGCTCTCTAAATCTGACTCATGATCGATTTCAGGCTCTCGGCCATTTCGGCATTGATGATCTCACCCGTTTCTACATTAAAGTTGTCGTAGAAACTTGGCACCGACATCGACCCCTTCACATCAACATCAAAGTAAGGTGCGGAATTTACCGCAGACGACAACACAGAGCTTGCGCCACCGGGGCCTGGTGATGTGGAGAGCATCACAACAGGTTTGCCTTGGTACACTTTCATGTCGATTCGTGATGTCCAATCAAACACATTCTTAAAGGCTGCGGTGTATGAGCCGTTATACTCTGCAAAAGAGATGACCACAGCATCTGCTTCGCCAATCTTGCTAAAAAAGCGTTGAGCGTGTTGATGAACACCTGAATCTTGCTCTCTTTTCTCGCTGTAAATTGGCATCTCGAAATCATTAAGGTCGAGCACCTCGACTTGCGCGCCTTCGACTAAACCTGCGGTGTACGCTGCAAGTTGTTGATTAATTGATGTTGTACTGTTGGTCGCGCCAATCGCTAATACTTTCATTGTTGATCCTTGTTCATTTTTCTCACCTTTTTGCACTCATGACTTCAATTACGGAGCTCAAAATTCATAACTGAAGATTCGTAACGTCTGTTTGATAACATCAAAACCTGCACTAGGCGACAAGGTGATAGATTGTGTTTTTAGATTGGGGATGATGATAAAACCTCAAGTTAACTTGAGGTAAAGCGATATTTTCAAAATATAGGAAATAGTTTAAAAACACTTATAAAGCAGTTGATTATGAAAGGTTTAACATAGGTTGGCATTACACAGGAAAAAGTCAGCACACCCAAAATACATTGAGTGTGCTTTATCGAAGTATTATTTACTTAAAGTGATTTAATGGACAGACACCAGAGTAAGCGACACCGGATAGCTCGGCCATTTCGCGATTCCATGTTGCCAAATCATGAGGGTTAAATTGATTCAAATGATCATGCCCACATGCCCTCGCCATCACTTGCATTAATTCTGTCGAGGCTTCAAAGAAGTTCTTAAGCTGGTTCGATGCTTTCGAGACATTCAAACGCTGACGTAAATCGGCTTTTTGAGTTGCAATACCAGCAGGGCAATTATTGGTGTTACACATTCTCGCCGCCACACAACCTATCGACTGCATGGCACTGTTTGAGATAGCGACACCATCAGCACCAAGCGCCATCGCTTTTACGAAATCCATCGGCACGCGCAAGCCGCCCGTGATGATCAATGTGACTCTGTCACTGACCCCTTGTTTATCGAGATACGCTCTAGCGCGAGCAAGTGCTGGAATAGTGGGAACACTGATATGGTCACGGAACATTTCTGGCGCCGCCCCTGTACCGCCACCACGCCCATCTAAGATGATGTAATCGGCACTGGCATCAAGCGCGAACTGAATGTCTTCTTCGATGTGATTGGCACTTAACTTAAAGCCAATCGGGATACCGCCTGTCACCTCTCGAACACGGTCGGCGAACTTTTTAAAATCCTCGACCGTGTTAAGGTCGACAAAGGTGGGTGGAGAAATCGCTGCCGAGCCCGCTTCAATGCCACGCACCTCCGCGATCTTGCCTATGTTCTTCGCGCCCGGTAAGTGCCCGCCCGTTCCGGTTTTGGCACCCTGCCCGCCTTTAAAGTGGAAGGCTTGAACGTTTTTGAGCTTAGCTTCATCGTAACCAAACTGAGCACTGGCTAATTCATAAAAGTAGCGAGAGTTCGCCGCTTGCTCTTCGGGTAACATACCGCCCTCACCGGAGCAGATACCCGTCCCTGCGAGTTCGGCACCTTTCGCCAATGAGACTTTTGCTTCTTCAGATAGCGAGCCAAAACTCATATCAGACACAAACAAAGAGATGTCCAATTTAAGCGGCTTCTTCGCTTTGGGGGCAATAATCAGTTCGGTACCAACAGGCACATTTTCTAGCAAAGGCTTAGTCGCCATTTGCGCGACCATCACTTGAATATCGTCCCAGTGAGGTAATAGATGTCTTGGCACGCCCATAGAGGTCATTGGCCCATGATGCCCAACCTTAGATAAACCATCACGCGCTAACTGATGAATATACTCCACGGTAGGCTCTTCTTTGGTTGCGGTTGCCGCTGGAGATAAATCAGGGGCTGTCGCTTGAATGTGAACTTCAGGGCCTTCTTGCCCAATTTGTTCCGCAGTAAACTGTTTATGAGTGCCATCGCAAAAAGGGAGATTATTCGAATACTTACAGCGGCACAGGTAGGCATCACCGTCCTCTTCGGCGACAAAGCTTTTCGGTTTGAACCCCGTACCAGCATGAGAACCGTCACAAAACGGTTGGCTTTTCGATTTCCCGCAGGTACAGAAGTAATACTCTTCTCCCTCTGTCAGCTCTACTTTAACGGGTTTGTTATCCGCAATTACTGGACTCTTCATAGTTCGCTCACCTTTTCTTTCTTATGATTTGATGACTGAAGCGATGACTTGCTCACAAGAGTAAAGTAAAGGTGAGATACCCAGCGAATTCAATAAATGAGACTGATAGACAAGGTGAGTAAACCGACTAAAAACAGTCACGACCGACTGAGCTCAAACAAAAATGGCTACCTAGTAGGCAGCCATTATGGGTGAGAGCTTAGTCAAAACTAATGCACTGAGGGTTAATCAAACAATTCGATAACCAATTTATTGTCTTTAATCACTAGATTGGGTTCCGATGACTTAATCAACGACTCTTGAACCTTGTTGCTGTCGAGTTTGTAAACCGGAGACTGGGACAAAGCAAAACCTATCATCGATACAGCTGGTTTGAGTAGTGTCTCTATTTCAGGCGAAAGCTGTTTGCCTTTTTCTTCAAAGCGCTCTAGTCGCAGCGACTTTAGATACACCTCGCCACTCTCCTTGTCGTATTCGGGAATCGCGCTGAACTCTAAGTCTAAATCCAACCCCATATTAGGCATATTGAACACTTGAACTTTTGCATTGGTATTCGCCAACACGGACACGCGTTGTGCATCGGCTCGACCAATTTGCACTTCTAGATCATCCACAGCCACTTGTGCGTACATCACACTTTGTACACCAACCTCTTGTTCTAGCATCACTGAGTCTTCAAGGTACTTCGTCATTTCTTGCTCGGTAATACTGTAGCTAACACAACCACTGAGCATCAGGGCTGTCACAGCTATAATCAAACGGTTCATTAACTTTGTTGTCATTGGAGATAGGCTCTTATTTTTTAAATGCATGGAACGGATGTTACCTCGAGATGATACTGTAAATTGCTTGTCACAATAACAGTGTCGGATAACTGGGCAGAATGATCCACCTAAATGGTGATGTCGTATCAATGAGAATTGACGAAAATAGTAAGGAAAACAATGACTGCATTAACGATATTTTACGATGGAACCTGTCCACTTTGTGCAAAAGAGATGGCAGCACTGACTAAGTCTGATTCCAAAGATCAGATCCAGACCGTCGATATCTACAGTGAAGCGTTTTCAAACTACCCGCAAATAGATGCCGAGGCAGCCAATACAATCTTGCATGCACTGGACGAAAACGGAAAGCTGCTGCTCGGTTTAGACGTGACTTACCAAGCGTGGAAGCTAGTAGGAAAGGGTTGGCTGTATGCCCCGTTACGTTGGGCGATTTTTAAGCCAATGGCAGATTGGTGTTATCTACGGTTTGCCAAAAATCGATATAAGATTTCGTTTTGGCTAACCGGAAAATCACGTTGCAACGGTAACAGCTGCACAAAATAGTTTTGAGTTAAGACATGCCGCTGGCGACTTTGTAGTAAACGATGCCAAATAGGGCTGCGAACACCAATACCGTAACGGCCACTTTCAACCAAATAAATTTCATGCTTTGTCCTTTTAATTCTGTTTACTGTTCCACGCGACAAGTTAGCACAACAAAACATACGGTTGTGTAATGATTGATAGAACTTTGTAGTCATACCAATCACAGTAGGTAAGTGTCAAGAAATAGCGCAGGAAAAAAGCTTGAGAACAAGGCGGCTCTTTTCGACAAGAAGTTTCGATAAGTAGTTATTCTACAATCAAAAAATCTAACGACTTTATCGAGATTTTTAACAAGCTAGGGTGAACAGTTATTTACTACGATTGGTATCAACCCTGATTCCCAGAGAGAACCTTTATGTCGGCAAAAGAGAGAAACCTTCCCACACATCGAATTTCTAGATTCAGTAAGTTCGCTTCGTTGGCGACAAGAGTCGCGGGTAACGTGCTAACGGAAGGCACCAAACAAATTGCACAAGGCAACAGGCCCAAAGCAAAAGACTTACTGTTAACGCCACAAAACATTGCTCGCCTGACCGATCAACTCGCACACCTGCGCGGTGCGGCTATGAAGTTAGGACAGATGCTATCAATGGATGCGGGTGATGTCTTAGAACCAGAGTTAGCCGACATTCTCTCTCGCCTGCGCTCCGATGCCGATCCACTGCCAACAAAACAGCTCAATCAAGTGTTAGAAAGCTCGCTCGGGAACCATTGGAAAACCGAATTCCTGTCCTTCAATTTTAAACCGATCGCCAGTGCATCTATCGGACAAGTTCACCAAGCCTATAGTGATGCTGGGGACAAACTCGCAGTCAAAGTCCAATACCCCGGCATTAGAAAAAGTATCGACAGTGATGTAGATAACGTGGGCACGCTGCTCAATATTGTTGGCTTGATACCAAAGTCGGTCGACTACAAAGGCTTGTTAGAAGAGGCAAAGAAACAACTCCACGATGAAGCAGACTATGCTCGCGAAGCTGATTACGCAACTCGTTACCATGATGCATTGAAAGAATACTCTCACTTCGTCGTACCTAAGATTCATCCGCAAGTCTCTTCAGAATCGGTGCTCGCCATGGACTTCATCGAAGGCGTCACGATAGAGCAAATCGAAAGTTACGACCAAAGCACACGTGACTTTGTAATGCACAGCTTACTGGAGCTTCTGTTCAGAGAGTTGTTCGATTTTAAGATGGTGCAAACCGATCCCAATTTCGCCAACTACCTTTATGTTGAAAACACCCGACAAATTGGCTTATTAGATTTCGGAGCAACCCGTGAGTACAGTGACCGCTTCAGCGAGGGTTATCGCTTGGCCTTTTCCTCTGTCATTAACAACGATGAGCAAGTGCTCAACCGAGCTTTAGAGCAAATAGGATTCTTTAGCGAGACAATTCTTCCCGAACAACGCCAAGCGATTCTAAATCTAGTGAAGATGGCCTGTGAGCCGATGTTAGTTGACGAAGAGTACGACTTCAAAGCCAGTGGATTGGCACAAAGGCTTCGTGAAGCAGGCACCATTTTGAGCATGGAACAAGAGTATTGGCATACGCCGCCCGCCGATGCGCTGTTCCTGCACCGAAAAATTGGTGGCATGTATCTATTAGCGGCTCGCCTTGGTGCAAAAGTGAATATCAGTCGCTTGGTCGCTCCATATCTTATCTCAGAGAGCAAAAGCACAACTAAAAGCGCGAGTTAATGAGACAGTAAATAATACGCAAAGTGATCATTTCATCGTGCTCAAGAGTAATAACCATTACGCCAACTAAAATGAGCCAACCCTATGAAATGTTCACTACTTTGCTCAACCGCACTGATTACAAGCCTCACGAGTTCCATCGCCTTTGCAGCGAGCTGTCCCGAAATACTTAATGGCAAACAGCGCTTGTTAAACTCAACCGAAGAAATCGCCTTGTGCGATGAGTTTCAAGGCAAAACTCTATTGGTGGTAAATACAGCGAGCCAATGTGGCTTCACTCCGCAGTTTGAGCAACTCGAGCAACTTCATCAAACCTACAAAGACCAAGGCTTCACGGTTATCGGTTTCCCAAGTAATGATTTTCGCCAAGACAAGGGAAGCGAAGAGAAGACGGCAAAGGTTTGTTACCTAGACTATGGCGTGACCTTCCCAATGATGGCGCGAGCTTCACTGTCTGGTAGCAACGCCAACCCCGTGTTTACAGAGATACAACAGCAAGCGGGCGTAACGCCTAAATGGAACTTTTACAAATTCTTGATCAGTAAAGAAGGTAAAGTCGTCGCCACCTTCCCTAGCTCCACATCTCCAGTGAGTGCCACGCTCAAAAACGCGATTGAGCAGCAGTTATGAAGGCGGATTACATGGCAACAACTCAAACCCGTAACACCATGGCCAAACTGGGGTACATGGGTTAATTCCGTTTTTATTCGGTCTTCTCCTTTCGCTCACCGACAGCCAATTTATGGGGATAAGCGGTGAAACGCTGTTCATCACCTACAGCGTGGCAATTTTGAGTTTTCTTTCAGGGATCTTGTGGGCAAATGGCATCGAAAACTTTGAAAGCCAATCAAGTAACAAAGCACTGCTAATAAGCAACGCGATTGTGCTCATCGCTTGGCTGGCAGTATTGCTTGGCGAACAAAAAGAGCTAGTGACAACTCTGATTCTCATCTTTGGTTATATTGCGGTTTGGCGAGCTGAAAGGACGATGAGAGAAGAGAACCAGAGCCAAGGTCCTGATGGCTACTTTGATATGAGGACTCGGCTGACCTCTAGTGTCGTGTTAATGCACGGTATCGTGATGCTAACCTAGAGCTACGAGATTGTCTTTGAAGTGTGAGCCTTTGATTTAGTTAAGCGCCTTTGTTAAAAACCGTTAGCAACAATCTAGATGATGAGCTTCATCACTAACCTCGGCTCATCATCACCAAAGTAGTTGTCTTCTTGCTTGATGGTAACGAACCCCATCGATGCATAAAGCGCACGAGCCGATGTGTTATTTGGGTCTACAGTGAGCAAAAGCCTAGCATCTCGAGGCAACTGCTCAACCGCCTGTTGCATCAGTTTCCGGCCAACTCCCATGCCACGATAATTCTGGTCTACAGCCAATGATAGGACCCAAAACTCATTCTGCTTGTCTGTGGTTGTCGTTAAGGCATAGCCAGCAATCTTTGAGTCTTGCTTAGCAACCAATAAACCTTTTCCCCAGCAATCAAAGGCCTGACGAAAGAAAAACAGCGGATAGGCGTGAGCGCCAAACAAAGCATGTTCAAGCTGGTAGATATCAGCCAGTTCTTGTTTTTCCGCACAAACAACATTCATAGATAGACCTCATTTAAACCGAACCTCAAGTTTAAACATGCAAACTCAAAGGTGCTATTAACAATATATCAACAGCCTAAAGGCTTACGAACTACCTTAACGAAGATGCCACTTAACTAACGCCTGAGGAGTAGATTAGGTTACTTATGTTTTACTGTCGAATAACCAACAAATTTGCGCCAGATAACGCAAGAAAAACCGAGCACGCTTTGTTGAAACGTTTTGCCATTTGTGGCTTAGAGAACCAGTTTCTGAGGTATAAGCCAAATGCCGCGTAGATCGATATCGCGAGCATTTCTAACACTAGAAAGGTGCTACCTAAAACAAAGAATTGAGTATTTACGTTCGCTGAAACATCGACAAATTGAGGAAGGAATGCAGTGAAAATGAGTATCGCTTTTGGATTGCCAGCAGCGAGTGCAAATTCTTGTTTAAACAGACCAAACCAATTCTTATTTCGTTCGATATCCACGACCGGACTGGCGTGTGAGCGCCATAGGTTGAACGCGATCCACAACAGATACATCGCGCCAAATAGTTTGATCAGGAAAAACAGCGTTTCAGAAGTATAAAGCACAACCGCTAAGCCAGATGCAGCCAAAGCAATCATGCCAGAAAAAGCGAGGATTCTTCCTAGGCCTGCGACAAAGGCGGCCTGAAATCCGTAACAACGGGCGTTGTTCATTGATAACAAATTGTTTGGGCCCGGAGTCATGTTGAGCGCAAAACAAGCGGGGATGAATAGCATTAACTTCCAGATTTCCATTTTTCGTCCTTGTTAAAAACTTCGTAAATATTTAATCAATGAACGAATGCAGAAAGCTCTGTATTTACCGCTTCACATGCCGCCATTTTAATTAACCATTACTCGACAATATAATGCTCTTCGTCTGGTTCAATCAAATTCTCTGCAATACCAATTTCGCCCGCGATGAAAATCGCACTCGCTATCGTTTCTAATGTTTTATTCGGCTCTCTATCCGGTACTTCGTCCAATTCAGGAACTGGCTGCGATCGCGAGATTGAATTACAAACGACACTTTCACAAACGATATTGTGTTGCTCCTGTTGGGAAACTTCAGGCGGCTTGAAATCCGGTGAATTGAAGTCGGGAGCAGTAATACCCTCACTTGAAAACTCAGAGGCGCTGTATGAGGCAGCTGAAAACAGAGAAAGGAGCAGCATCCACTTATTCATATATCTTTCCATCGTTAATATTCACTGAATTTATAAATACTATCTAATCAGAAGTATTATGAACAGTGTTTTATTGTCAGGAATTATGATATTTAAGAATGCCGATTAGAAAGCCCAGAGCTTGGATGACATGAATTCAACTCACATGTGAATGCTTGCCTAACGTAAACTTATCAAGCAGCGCCTGTGGAACTGGGATAACAGAGTATCGAATGAAGGCCACTAACGTCACTATCGCCACAAAACTGCCTAAAACAAAATCATGAACATCAACCAGCACCAATCCCAGAAGTTGATCACTCGCTATCGCTACTAATGCGATGCTAACTGCGGTTACCCACTTGCTGTGTTCATAAGGTAATTGTTCCATCGCTTGGCTTACAACATACAGAAGCATGAGCCGCACAACATAAGTTGCACAAAGAACCGCGACAACACCCCACACGCCATAAATAGGCGTCACTGTGAAATAACCAATGGCCGCCAAGACCGCACATCCACCTTGAATCCACATTTGAGATTGACTCGAATCGCCACTGAAACAGCCAAGGTTAAGGTAATCCCCAGCGTTCTTAATCACACCAATCGCCAAGAGTGCCACGACAATCGTGCCTGCATATTGATAACTGCTTGGCAAAATCAAAGTAATAAAACCAGGTACAGTAAGGATCATCAAACAACCGAATACAATGGCCAGATTAACACCGACTAACGCCCTATCGGCACACATCTTACTGCCACCCGGCTGTTGAAGCATCGCCACACGGTTTGGAAACCACCAAAGCGCGTAAGGCTGCAACAACAGACCAAGAATCAACGCGAACTTTCCGCTAACCGCATAAATCGCGAGTTCTTCGACACCGACGAAGCTTGCCATTACCCAGCGGTCGAGCCCCATGATCATATACATTGATGCACCGCCAACCAGAACGGGCAGTCCGAATTTTAAGATCTTCGCCGAGTATTTGAAGCAACCAAAAGATCCCATCTCTTGCCATTGATAACGCACTAAACAAACCATTAGCAACACACTGGATACCGCAGCTGAAATCAACACGCCATCTATACCGTATCCAGCCTCAAGCAAAACAAAAGTCATGATGGCTTGAACACCGGCTTTCAACACATTGAGCATACAAAAACGTTTCGCCATCGCGTTCATACGCATCAGCGTTAGCGGGATAGAAATCGCCCCATCGAGCATGGTAGGAATAAGCAGAAGCAGTATCTGGTAAGGCTGGAATTCAACTGGCAACATTAAGATTAACAACGGCATACTGAGGGCAATCAAGGCGCCCCCAAGCACGCACACCAGCACGCTCAATGTGAAGCAGTTCGAGACGAGCTTTTGCTTTTCATCACCTTCGGCGACACCCACATAACGATACATGGCATCGACAATACCGAAGCTGAACAATATCGTCCCAATGTCTGCCAGCAAGACAATGGCTTCTAAGGAACCATACTCTGCCAACGTCATATTGTGCGTAATGTACGGTATCATCACCAATGAAATCCCTTTCATCATTAATATACCGATGGCGTAGTAAGCCGACTGCTTTAAAGAACCCATAGTCGTCACCTTTTCCTTACCAAGCTGGCTTTAGGAAACTTTTACAGTCTCCAATTAGGTGTCGCAATGTGCGTTTTTGAGGTGACATGACCAAAGAACGGAAACTGTAGGCAATAGCCTGTCTATTCTGTTGTAAACCTCGATAATAGTCAGCATAACCTTCCAGTATTCTCGCCTTTGCGATTTTGAAGCTAGAAGTGGGTAGATTCCATCGTTGACTGTCATTTTGGTAATGTTGAAGAATAGTCTCTATAGACTGCAAATTTCTCAATTTAAGACTTTCAGTTTGGGTAACAGAGCTCGCTCTCATCAAGTAGCCAACCTGCACCGAGTTCAACACACCGATCTGATGGTTTTCACTCATTCGAAGCCACAGTTCCCAATCTTCCCCATACTTGATGTCAGCATTGAAACTGTCTGTTTGAGAAAACACATCCGCTTTCACCATGACCGTTGATGTTCCAATCACGTTATTTTCTATGATGAACTCCAACGGGTTCTCGATATTGATGAACAGCTCATCTTGATCTTGAAACTGCGACCAGTAACTAAAGCAGTCGACTATTACTTGGTAATCTTCAGTAAGATGCTCGTAGTTAGTAAAGCTCATCGCGAGATCAGGGTAACGTTGATGAAATTCGAGTTGGCGCTCAATTTTTTCAGGAAACCAGAAATCGTCTGCGTCTAAAAAAGCGATGTATTCACCGGTCGCCTTTTCAATCCCTAGGTTTCTCGCTTGAGGCGCACCAACACCCAATGTGGACAACGTAATAATGCGTTCATCGTCTATAGAAGCAAGATACGTCGACGTTCCATCGTTACTGTTATCGTCAATGACAATCAGCTCAACATCTTGATGAGTCTGCTTTAGTACACTACCAATCGCTTTCGGCAGGTAATCCAAACAATTGTAGGTAGGAATAACAACACTTACTTTAGCCATAATGACGCCCTCAGATTTATACGTTATATGGCTGACGTTGCATGTTCTATGCCGAGAGTGTCTTACTACAAAATCACCTCTATATCAGTCACCTACGCGTCCATTCTCAAAATGACGACCAAACACAGATGTTCAAAAAACTGCAACTCCAATTTGATTATCAATTTGAGAAAACGAGCCACCTCTTAAGGGGTAACCTTCGAAAAGCAATCAGAAAGCCCTCCAAAGCTACGATTCGATCTTGGTTCGTATCTTGCTTTATTGGTTATTACCTTGGCTTGATAGCTTTAGTCATATGGATTTGAGGAGTAAGGAATGAAGAAAGTAGCATTTGTGGCGCCAACCTACCCAGTACTCAGTGAGACCTTCATTCAAACAGAAGTCGACTCTGTGAAAGCGTGTGGGCACGATGTGTGTGTAATGACGTTCAAAATTGAAAACAGTAAAAAACAGTTCGACTACGACATTGTCGAAATAGGTAAAAATGTTCGGAAGGGTAAAGTCGCCAGCATTAACTGGATAGGTTTCATCAAGGCTGTCTCATTTATTTCTAAGCAAACCAGCATGCCCAAAAAGTCACTGTTCGCTTATGGGTTTAAATTAGCGCTGCAACTCGCGGAAAACGACGTCGAACACGTTCACGCGCATTTCTGTCAGCACACCACTGCTCACGCCATCGTCGCGGCAAAGCTGCTGAATATCACCTGTTCGTTCGTTGCTCATGGTCATGATGTTTACGAGTTCGCTTATGACATTGAACATAAAATCTCATCGAGTGATTTTGTGGTTGCAGTGTGTAAAGACATGCTCGCTGACTTCAATACCATGGCGAAAGGAAACATTAAGCTCCTGCACTGCGGAGTGAATACTAAACAATTCCAACTCAACCCAAAAACCGAAACGAAACAACTTCGCTTTGTTTTCCTTGGCCGATTAGTGGAGCAAAAAGGCATCCACCATCTTATTGATGCATTGGCGCCGATTGCCGAACCTCTCGACATTCATCTCGATATCATCGGTACTGGCGATTTAGAGCAACAGTTAAAATTGCAGGTCAAAGAAAAAGGACTTGCTCGAAACGTGACCTTTCTTGGAGCGAAACCTCACGAATGGGTAAAAGAAAAACTATCGAACTATGACAGCCTAATCGCGCCCTTCTGTTTTTCCGAAACCGGATGTGTGGATACAGGGCCTCTGGTTTTAAAAGAAGCGATGGCTGTGGGAACACCAGTCATTACCACCAACATCATGGGATGCAAAGAGATCGTCTCACCAGAGACAGGCTTTGTGGTTAGCGAAAAAAACGTGGAAGAATTAAGAGAAGCGATTGAGCGTTTCGCGCAGCTAAGCAGCAACGATAAAGCATCGATGGGTTTAAAGGCACGTGAGAGAGTGAAAGACAGTTTTAATTCGATCAAACAAGCTCAGCAATTATCTCGTTGGATAGAGAACCCAGCTCAATAAGGATTAACTCAGGCAGTAAGCATCGCAAGGGCTGCTACGTCTCACAAGAACGACTAAGCACCATAAGAAAGCGGAGCACCACAAAACAAAAGAGCGCTACATCAATTTGAAATGTAACGCTCGTCAAACACTGCCCAATGATCGCGACTTATGCTTTCAGTAACTTTCATTAGCTTTTCATTAGCTTTTCATTAAGAAGCCTAACTAGCCTGCTCGCAGTGCCAAAATAGACTCAATATCTTCGATGTCACGATATTGAGCGAGTTGTTGCTCTTTCGATGAAATAGCCACAATCGACATTCTATCGGCCAGTTCGTTACCTTCAATACCAACGTGTCCGTTCACATGGTAGATGGTAATTTTTGAAGCCAGTTCTTGGTAGAGCGCATATGCAGGCTTAATAATATCGAGGTTTTTGATCTCGCCGCCCGACTTAGTCCAGCCCTTTTTCTCCCAACCCGTTGCCCACTTAGTAATACAATCAATTGAGTACTTAGAATCACAATAGATCGCAACAGACAGACCCGCGTTTAACTTCTCTTTTGCGAGAATAAACGCTTGCTTAAGCCCATGTAGCTCAGCGGTATTATTGGTACCAACAGGTTGATACAAGCCATACCACAATTCGGTTAATTGGTTGTTTTGGTATACCGCTAAACCCGTCCCCGCTTCACCAGGGTTTGGTTCACAAGCACCATCGGTAAAGATCTTGATATCAAAAGGCATATCAGTGATTTGCTGCTCCGAAAGAGGCGGCACCTTAGCTTTCGTCGCCTTACCCGCAGAGTTTGGCTTTGTCGCTGTAGAACCTGACGCAGACGACGTTTTACCACCGAAAGCAGACTCAGCCTCGCCTAGTGTTGGGAACGATTTATATCTCGCACCAGCAAAGCCATCGACTTGAGACTTACAGTCATTCCAAGTGGTAAAAATACCCGGTGTACGACCTTTCCAAACCACATAATATTTCTTAGCCAAACTAACTCCTTACCAAAACCTAAACACACAAACAGTGAATCAGTACATTAGATGCCACCAAGCTATACGTTGCAAGGTCTATCACTCTAAAACAGGTCTAAAAAAGCTGCGTTCATAACTCACGATGCAATCAACTTCGTCTGCAAATTCAAACGCTTTAATACACTCAGCATCGTTCAACGATTTAATCCGATACTCTTCATAGGCAGCCAAACTTTCAAAGGTAAACAGCGCCAAGGCAATATTGTTCGCCCCTTCCGACGGTAAGAAATAACCATTGTGTTGGCCCCCGAATTTAGCGACCAGTGGAATCCACATTTTTGCGTATGCCTCAAACTCATTTACCTTTTTAGGATCAATCACATATCGAACATAACAAGTAATCATATTTATACAGCCCTTAAATAATAGGAGAAACACAAAGCCTAAGTTGACATTGAAGTTGAAGCTCACGAGAAAAGGTAATCAACCGCAACGAGGTTATAGAACAAAAACACCGCTATGCTGACGCCGATAGTAAGTAGCACATTGCCTGTTTTCCAAATCAACAGACCTGTGACCAGCGCGCCTATCAAGTATGGGTTTTCAAAGCTTAGCCAAAATGTCTGCTCTGGTGCAAATACAATCGGCCCCCAAATTGCGGTAAGCACAGCGGGGCTTGAATAGCGTAACAGTCGACGCGTGGTTTGATTTAATCGAAGCGGGATTGCAGGCTCTAGAAACAGATACCGACTAAAGAAAACAATCGCTGTCATAAGGAATATCGTTAACCAAATCATCTCTATTTCCCCTCCACAATTGTCTTGTTGCCGTTGTTTCGCTCTTGGAACGATTCGCTGATAAAGCCCGCTAACATACCGGCAATCGCTGCAATCATTAGCCCGCCCTCAATATTGTTAACCGACATGGCAACCGAAGTGACCAGTGAAACAACCACACACACCACGACGGGTAGAGTTCGGATTAATGGGAACACCAAGGCGATAAAGGTTGCTGCGACCGCGAAGTCGAGCCCAATTTCATTAAGCGAAGGAATCTGGCTTCCCGCGACAATGCCAACAAAGCTCGCAATATTCCAAACTAGGTAAAAACCGCCGCCTACACCCGCAGCGTACCAGCGATTAAATTCTTTCTGAGACTGCCCACTACAAATCGCAAACAACTCATCGGTGAGCCAAAATCCGAGTAATAGACGCCAACGCGCAGGAAGATGGTTGATTTTGTCACGCATCGATACGCTATACAGAAAGTGTCTAGACGTGATGAATAAGGTAGTCAACAACATGGTGCCTAGACCAATACCCGCTTTAAACATACCCGCGGCGACAAGTTGCGCTGAGCCAGCAAACAAAATAGCCGACATCGCTTGCGCTTGAAGTTGATTCAATCCGGCATCTATCGCATATGAACCGGCCAGAACCCCCCAAGGGATTACCGCAATGCTCAACGGCATTCCCGCTAAAACGCCCTTCCATAACTGTGTTCGTCTATCCATTGTTTCACTATCCATATAGTTCTTTTCTCTCTTCACATTGGCTATTCAATGTAAGAGGAGTTGAGTCGGTTCGATTGTACAAACTTGCTCGATTTCATGCCCCTCTGTTTGCCGCACTTAACCGTACTTAACTGCACTTAACTGCACTTAACACAAGTTGGCCATGCCTTAGCCATGCAAGTTTAGAGCATTTTGATGTATTGCCCCGGCGTGTAGCCATTGGCCTTTTTGAAGTGTCGATGAAAATGGCTTTGATCATGAAAACCACACTCTTGCGCGGTATCTGAAATGGTATGTCCTTGTTTCAATAACTTACGCGAAAGCCTTAACCGAGACTGGATTTGATACGCATGTGGCGGAAGACCAAACTCTTTTTGAAAAGAACGCACTAAGTGAAACGGACTCAATGCCGCTAACTTAGACAGCTCCTCTAGGGACACATCGGCTTGTGGAAAATCATCTAAGAACTCTTTCACCAAGACAAGCTGGCGCTGAGTTTTTCCGTCGAGTTGAGGGTTAAGCGGCGATTTTCCGTGTCGGCTAATCAGTTTAACCAACATCCCGTACATCAAGGTCTCTCTTAACAAGCGATTGTCAGATTCATCAATCGTGTTAAAGACTAATCTCAATTGATTGGCGAGTTCAGGATCTTCAACAACCGCTCTTGGGAAGTAAGGCGCCCCGTAATTGGGTAGGTTTAGCTCTTGAGTGATCTTGGCAAGTTGATCTGGGAGTGGATACATGGCTCGATACGCCCAACCGCCTTCAGTGGCAGAGTGACCGCTATGAACTTCGTCGGCATTGACCAGAATAATCGCATCTTGTGGTGCTATATGATGCCCGCCCGTTCGATAGAAACGCTGAGCGCCCTGCTCGATGACTCCCAGCGTATAGCCCTCGTGGCTGTGGCGCGAGAAGTTCTGCTTTTCGTATTCAGCATTAAGAATTTCAAGGCCGCCGAGCTCTTCGGTTATCTTATACTCGGCCTTTTCTTTAGAGCGTTTATTGTTCTCCATAACAATTCCCAAGCCTGTTGATTATCGAGCGACTTATCAGTCTACCCTATAGTCTCTTTCAGCTTTTGTACAAAATTGCGCATTTGGCAGCTAAGACATTTTTTGACCTAGGAATTAAACGGCTCAATAACGTGCTCTAATTGCGAGCAAGATCGTGCTCTTTAAGCAGTTAGCGAAGAATTGACAAATCAACGACTTAATCATGTTCATAATCCCCGCCAATTATTGGTAACTGTTCAGAGATATGATGAAGAAAGCCTTAGCATTGATCTTTTTCTTGAGCCTTACGGGTTGCACTCATAACCAGTCGAAAGCGTTAAGCATGAACTCTTCGTCAGTTAATTCATACCCGCAGTCGATGTCGAACCTACAACTGTGCGACACCTTGTATTACGGAAGGCCGAGCAATCAAACACTGGCCGCTATTGGCAGCGAATTTAACCGAAGAGGTCTGTCAAAGCGTTGGTGTGATACCGAAACCAATAAGCTTTATTTAACCAAGACAATTGATTGGGTTACTGAACAAGTAGAAGGCAAAGAAGACTCTGAGGAAGCGTCAGCAGTGGTGTTGCCTGCGAATTAGATTGAGTAATCAGGGCTAACCAGACCATCTTATCTAGCATGCATTAGAAGAGTAATGACAATTGTCATTACTCTTCAATGATCACTTCACTTAGCCGATACCAACCATCAGGCTGTTTCCCTATATTTGCCAAATTCAAAGGTTTACTGTCACGACCTTCACTCACTGCTATTTCGATATAATAATGACCGACATTTAGATCTGTCGGCAATGAGAAGTTCGCAATAGATTTATAATCTCCAGGGAGCCAAGCTTCGCTACTTGTACTATCTTTTGCAAACGAAACCACCTGACCGTTGCTGTTTACTAATCGATAATACGCATAATAAGGTTGGTATGTTGGTGCGACTCCATCGTTAAAAATATGAGCTTCCAGAGAGAGGTTTTTCCCCATCGACAGGTAAGCTGAATGACGAATCGTATCGACTCGAAAGCGATATCCAATTTTTAGCAACGCATTATCTAACAAATCGCGGTACTGTTCGGGAATTGGCTTCGATTTCAAGTTTAGGCTACTCGCATGCTGATTAATCGCCCAGTCTAATGAGGCAGCCACTTGAGCTCTTGTGTAATGTTGTGTGGCTAGCCAACCATGCATGTCACCACAGACTTCAAAACTAACCGGCTGGTGCTGCCAAGCCGTATCAAATATTGGTGTTTGCGAGTTTGCTTGTTGAATTCGATACGGGTAGTCATCATTCATATGACTCCAAGTAGGGCCAAAATTATGCCAATCGCCCCAGCAATCGGCACGCCAGCCAGCACCTTTTTCTATTGCGTATACGAAAGAATCCCCCCCGTTGATAAGCATTAATTTTGCAGTATTTGGGAATGCTGAAAAGTGCAGATCAACGAACTTATTTAACTGGTGTTCTGAATACCTACTAAATAGTGGTTCAAGCTCTGGAAAGTTGCTGTTATGCCACTCTCCCCAAGAACCCACCATACCTATGTCAATCTGAGCAAGCCGCGAGTCATTATCGTAACGTTGCCCATAAGCACTAAGTAATTTTTCTACATAGTATAAATAAGTTGGGTCATCGAGATCGGCTACGAAAGTTTTTCCATTTTCAACCCACTGCCCTTCGATACCTTTATCGATGAGCCATTGTGGAATTTTTGTTCCTGAGAATGGTTCATCAAGTGTCATAAAACGCAAAGCTACTCGCTTTGATTGCTTGGCATTCTGTTCAAGCAAGTCATCAATGAGAGAAAAGTTATATTCACCTTCGCTTGGCTCAAGTTCACTCCAATAATACCGGTAGTATCCCATTCCCGAGACAGGATATTGCTCAAGAGTTAGTACGGTACCCCACCCGTCGTGAAACGTTTCAACCCCCATACCTGGATTAGAGATAGGTGTATTGAGTGCCGTGATTGACGTCACTTTATCCCCTACTTCGTCAGCATAGGCGTATGAGGTAACAAAGAATACTAACGATAATAGGTATAGCCATGAGCACTGCCAGTTAGTGACTTTTTTCACTTGTTTATTTCCTATCATTTATCACTCGAGTTCAACCCTTATAGTGATTGAAACCAGTCCCATATACCTAGTGAAAAGCTCTCGAACAGATCGATACCCAGTGCAGACTTTAACAAATACAATGCTAGTAGAGCGAGCATCCCCCCCGCAAGGACAAAGGTAGTTAGCAATACCGTTGTAGCATAGACTAACCATTTAGACTCACCTTGACGCTCTGCTGTACGACGATCACGCCCACTCAACAGCACGACATAGTAGCGCTTGCCAAACCAAGGAAAGCTTTTACGGATATCAACGGAATGTTTTGCGACTAAGCCAACTTGATTAACTGCTTTTTCAATAGCTTGCCTTTGTTCTTCACTCAAGCTTTGTTGCGTTTCTTGCTGTAAAACTCGGTAAAATTGAGTCACTGCCCGGCTCTTATTAGGCTCATCCGTATCATTGTTTTTATTAAGACGATTAGTCACGCTTGCTTCCCAACATGTTATTGT
Organism: Vibrio sp. 10N.261.52.C11; assembly: GCF_041471405.1. Lineage (NCBI taxonomy): Bacteria > Pseudomonadati > Pseudomonadota > Gammaproteobacteria > Vibrionales > Vibrionaceae > Vibrio > Vibrio sp. 10N.261.52.C11. The sequence continues at coordinate 39,821 of NZ_JBFROI010000014.1, read as the reverse complement.
AAACATCCACCGTTTGATCAGCGATTTTATGCCAGTCATATCGTTCTAAAAAGTGTTGATAGTCTTGTAGAGGCATCACACTCCTTTTATTTATTGCCTGTGATAATTCATCTATATTTTTGACTGGGTAATAGCAATCAGATTCAAGTCCAACCTCACTGTTTGGCGCAATATCGCTAACCACCACGGGTAAGGAATATGACATCGCTTCTAGCAGTGCAATAGGCAGCCCTTCATGATAAGAAGGCATTACGAATAGCTTAGCTTGAGAAAATACAACTTGTAGATCCTCCCCTTTGAGAAAACCGGTCAGTATCACGCCTGGGGTGTCTTTCGCTGCTTGTTTTAATGAGCGACTGTATTCACTTTCATGATCGGAATCTCCGATCAGTACGAGCGGCATATCAAGCTTGGATTTTGCGTAGGCTTGAAGAAGATCATGGAAGCCTTTTTCTTCAACAAAACGTCCTACCGCGACAATATATCCTCGCGCACTTAACTGGTAGCGCTCCAATATAGATGATACGACATCAACAGGCAGAGACTTAGCCGGGTTAACTCCATTATAAATAAGATGTGCATCATCTCTTTGATAAGATTGCTTAATAAGGTCATTAATCACCTCTGATATGACAATGACTTCATTGGCATATTTAACGGCAAAACGCTCACCGAGCTTCAAAACAATCTTTGCTAGCTTCCCCCATTTCTCACGCTGATAATCTGGACCATGATGGGTGAATACCACTTTCTTTCCAATCAAGCGTAACAGTGGCACGACTAACCCAGGGCCGATCGCATGAACATGCACCACATTCGAGCCATCCGTTAAGGTAGAAAATGCCGCAATAGTCGAGTGAACGATAGCTTCTAACGATGTCTTTTTCGGAGCCCACAGTGCTTTGGCCGCGACCCCTTTATAACTCCTCGTTTTATAAGCGACATAAGGAGAACGAGCGATAACCTCTACCTCAAATCCTTGCTTAACAATAAGAGGGTAAAGGTGCTGACAGTGAGTTTCGACTCCTCCTAATACATCAGGAATACCACGCGTCCCTAGTACGGTTACTTTCATGATTGCTCACCCAATAAATTTTGATACAAATCGACCAACTGCTGATGATGTGCTCTCAATGAATAGCGCGACTCTAAGCGTTGTCTTGCTTGTTCACCATAATACTTTGTAAGCTCTGGCCGTATCGCAAACTCATCCATCACATTGGCAAGATCATGGGCATTACCCGCTTCAAATAAACGCCCCTCTTTTCCATCTCGAACTTGCTCAGGGATACCTCCAATATTTGCACCGATAATAGGCTTCCCGTACGACATAGCTTCAAGCACTGACATAGAACAGTTTTCATAGCATTCCGAAGGGACAATAACTGCACTAGCTTGTTTTATGAGTAAATGTAAATCCGGTCCCGTTTTAAAACCTAGCCACTCGACCTTACTCTGTTTCCCTGATAGGGAGTCTGCAAGTGGTCCTGTACCGGCTATTTTTAATGGTATAGATTGGTTAGACAACTCGTAAGCCGCTACCATTGTCGCCACGCCTTTTTCCTGACTCAACCGCCCTAAATATAAAAAATATCGATGATCTGCCACATCTTGCTGATCAACGTTCTCGTCAATGCCATTCACTATGACCTCAATTCTATTATTAGGGAGCTTACGACGAATGATATTGGCTAAAAACTGACTAGGTGAAACTATCACATCCAGTGATTGATAGTTCTGAGCAAGCGATTGATACAACGCCTCCACAACAAGCAAGCCACTTTTAAACCATGATCCTTGTTGGCAGCGATATCTTAAAGCGTTAAAAACACTTCCTTGTAAACACGCTTCACAGGTGTGTCCATCACGATACATAGTATAGCTAGGACAGGCTATTTTAGTATCATGAGCGGTGAGCACCGTTTTACATCCGGCTTGCTTAGCAACCTTGATAATTGAGGGAGTTAGCTGGTGATAAATGTTGTGAAAGTGAACGATATCGGGTTGCTCAGTAGTAATCAACTCAGAAAGCTTTTCACACGCTTCTGCGTTATGTACAAACCGCATTGCCGTTTTCAACGCGCTGAGTAAAGTAGCATTGGCGTGATAATCCACATTATCGACGAAACTAGCACTGTAATCAGATACCAAGTTGTCATTGTGAGCCATTGAAAAGTCGATAACCGAAAACCCTCGATCCATCAACATTTCTCTTTCTTGAAAAAAGACCGTTTCAGCGCCCCCCTTTAAGAAAAAAAACTTATTCACCACCAATACTTTCATGACACATCTCGCTCTAACACTTTATGTGACGGTGGTTGATTTGGGTCTTTAATGGGCAACAACAAACCATTTACCAATCCGGCTGAAAATACGGTCAAATTAATAATGCTCTGCGCACCGTCCTTTATTGAGCGGTTTTTAAACGCTTTAGCAGCAAAGAAAAGCATCAATGGCAACAGGCTAATGGTCAACAACGAAACATTACCCACCAGCAAGGCAAAAATTAACCAAGCAAGATAGCAAGCAAAGATCAACTCATTACGCACCACACTCACAGCTTTTCGAAAGTACGCTTTACCAAACGCGCTCTTTAGCAATTCGCCTGACGCAAACAAATAACCACGATTCCATCGGTAGCGCAGTAACGTTAACGTCGGCATATCATAAGAAGTATGATGGAAAAACGGGGTATCCAAACGATGCAATTTGTAACCAGCATGTTCGAGTCTCATACCAAGCTCGGCCTCTTCATAGGCATGCAATGTGCGATGTGTAAGATAACCTATATCATTGATTGCACTCGCCCGATACAGCCCTCCCCCGGCTAAATGACTACAATCACCAGTAGGGTATATTTTGTGATGCCTTTGTTGGCGAGATTTAAATTCGTAGCTATTCGCTTCATCCATTTCAACCGCCCCCGCCACAGCGGCGTAAGCCGGCTCTTTTTCCAGAAATGCTATCGCCGCATCAATGAACCCGTCTTGTAAACGCATGTCACCATCCAATAACAATAGATAGTCACCAGTGCTGTATAAATAGCCAAGTTGATGGCCTACGCCGCAGCAACGATCATTAGCGTTGATTAACGTCACGACTTTAGCGCCATTCTCTAACGCAATTTTTTGCGTATCATCATCAGATAAGCTATCGGCAACAATGACATCATATTGATAATTCTTTAGCTGACTTTGAACGCTTTTAATCGTTGCAGCAATACCACCTTGTTCATTGAGTGTTTTTATAATCACGGTGATTCTAGGTAAAGAACTCATAACCTTGCCCCCGATTGAATAACAGTCTTGCGTATGATTAGACTTCCGCCAAGTGAAAAATAGAAAAGGAACTGCAACATAGGCACCAACATTAAAATTTGGCTGTAAGGTAAGCTTAATAAACCTGCAAAACTAAATGCAATAAACGCAGGTTGCCAAGAGAGCAATTGAATGTCTTGCATCGATAACTGCTCACGTTTTAGCACTTCCTTGGGCATTGACACCTTTAGCGCCAATAAAATTGGACATAAAAATAGGACTAACCCAACGACACCAAATTCCCACAACATCATGCTTAGTGACGTAGAATCTAGGAGGACATTAAATATTTGATTCAAGAAACCTGGAGCTACCGAACTACCGTGGTTGGTTGCATTTAACCCATAACCAAACCACACGTTAGACCATCCATAAAGCTGACTATTATCCAACCAGAAAAATAGCGTGGTCATCCGCCCTAATTCTCCCGTTGGTAAGATGTAATTTGAGTCATATATATACTCTAAAGAATCCCAAAACACCTTTAAAGCACTGTGGTCAGGGTCGGTATCAAAAGCGCTTGCGTAAGAGGCAGCAAGGACAACTATTGCCAATAAAACTAACAATCCCATGGTACAAACCATAAGAAGCACTTTCTTAATATCCTTTTGCCTAACGCCGTAAACATAACTAGGGCACAGCCAAACAAATATTAAAAGTATAGGAGCAAGCAAAATGACGAACTTAACTTCACCAAGAACGCACAAAATAAACGCGGCAACAATATGCAGTATCATGTTAAGCCGACTAACTACACCATGCCTAAATTCAGACAATTTAAGGAGCATGACAAGTAAACAGAATAACCCTAATGCTGCCGTGTTTCCCCCGCCCATAGGGTCACCACCGAAAGTCCCTACCACAGAGTCCCACTTTTCAAATTCACCTTTCAAAGCGACACGTTGTGGGACAACAACTAAAATCTGATACAAGATAACTGGGAATTGTAGATAGAAAATCCAATATAGCATCTGCACCACGCGGTAAAGCTGCGACTCTCGGATAAACCCCAATAGTAAGCATAGAAAAATAAGCGACAATGCAAGTTCGTTCTTCCAACCTACAATGGTCACCGTCAGCCCATTTTGTAGAACTGTCGACGCTAAGATCAACGTATAGGCCCCCACCAACAACAATGTGAGTACTGTTTCTATATTATCTAACTTAACCGCTTCATAATTGGTTTGCATCAATAGCAACAAAACCATCGCAAAGGCAGCAACAAATGGCAGCCAAAGCACTGCGCCGACACCAGTCAGATACTGTACTAGCCCACAAGCAACTAACGTTACAAACGTGTATACCTGCAAAAACAGACCATTATTTATCTTCAAGTAACCTCCATCGTTCGACGAAGTCGCACAGCCGTTTTATTCACTTCAAAATAAATAAACAGGTATCGAATAGAAGACAGTAGGGCGAAGGCAATAACCGAGTATGCATAATCACTTATAAAAAATGGCAGCGCACCAAAAGCCAATACCACCACCATAAGTTGCTCAAGCTGAATGCGAAGGAAATACTTGGGAGAGCCATAAACCAACTCAAGAACGGTCAATGGGCACACCGCTAGCGCCATAAACAAATACGGTAGCATATAGCGAGAAGTTGGCACTGAAGCGACCCATTCAGCGCTAAACCCTAATTGCATCACTATGGGGTAGAAAATGAAAACTCCAAGCACCGCCGTAGTCCCCATAGCAAAGAGTAACCGGCGCACCTTGGAAAATTCAGCGTAATTAAACTGATTGCGTCTAAAGTCGACAGACCAAGTGGAAAAAATAGAGTTTCTTACAGCGTTACCAATGATAACAATAGGCGCTAAGCAAAATCGGCTAACTACGGCGTAATAACCGGCTACAACAGGACTGAACCACACGTTAATAAGGATAACGGGTAAATTATTATTCACCATCGCCAAAATCTCAGCGCTCCCAACTTTGACAATATGATGTTTGTGCTTACGGAAAAACAGTGACAAGGATGAAAGCGAGAATTGCTGTAGATTCATCACGTTTCTTGGTAGAGAGTAACCAATACATAGCAACATACACACTAGCAACGATGCTCCCCAAGCCCAATAGAATGCACTCAAGTCTTCACTGACAGCAATAAGTAACAACACTAACATCGAAACCGATGTTCGCTGTAAAGCTAGTGACTTCATTTTTTGAACTCTCAGCAGTAGATTCTCAGAGATCAAAACCCATGCATGTGCCAACGTTAACATCAGAGTTTGAAGAATGGGACGGTCAAACAAACATGCAATGCCCATAGAATAAATGACCGACGCACAAACACTAAATAACAAGCAAAAAGAGACATTTTGCCCTAGCTCGTTACTCTGTTGTTTTGGCAATAGCAGCTGTGATGCAAACGTACAAACTTGTGCTCCGATTAAGGCAATACTGTACGTTAACGCGTATGAGCCGACTTCCGACATCCCGTACCAATGCGAAATCAACCATATCGAACCAGCCCCAATTAACTGAGACAATATCGATGATGTCGCAATAGTGGAAATGCTTTTAAGCAAGCTCACTAAGAGCCCTCGATATTGAGTAAATCCATACTACCTTGAGCAATAAAACGCAGAGACTCTTCACCCACAACTCGGTCATCACTCACTTGATTGAGTACTCCAAAAGCTCGCTGGTCCAACAACGGCGACAACTTATTTAGTTGATGCTTTATTTCATTCGCCGTATGTTGATCAGATTTGACCACGACAATCAAGCTATCCAAAAAGCGCAATAGGAGCTGTGCATCCTTACTATCATTCAGAGCTGGAAGCTTTATGATGACAGATTCAAAACGCTGACAAAGTGCCAACAATGCAGATTCACATTCTGGGCGAGCAAAAAAAGTTAATGGTGATTCAGCCAGGGTACCAGGGGCGATATAAGACAATCCCTGTGATATTGGCATAATGACTTGCTCAATATCGAGTTGTAGTGCTTCTTGTAATGATGAAGACTTGTTTTCATCACCTATTTGTACCGAACTCAATTGGCTAAACACCAAATGGCTAAACCCAGCAATTTCTTCCTGTACGTTAAACTTAGGGGAACTGCAGTGACTGTCCGCAACAATATCTCTTGTAAATTCGCCTTCTCCACGATAATCCAAATCAAGCAGTAAAGTTGGTTTCACTTCACTGACCGCAGCAGCTAATAATAACGCCGTCGTCGTTGCACCTTCTTGTCGGTATGACGATACGACACCGACACACTGACTACTTGGGCGAGCTAAAGATAATGCGGTATAAGCGCCATTTCCGATCTCGTTGGCATATTGGTTGGAACGAATTTGCTTACCTAACATCCATGTCGACATCGGTTCACTTGTAAATGAAGGCATGTCAGTTAGTGGAATTAATCCAAGCTTTGCTTCCAGCTGTGCAAGAGTTGTTATTGTTTGCTTTGTGGCTGCTCGAATAATGACAACCAAAGCACTAACTAGCATTGTCATAATACTTATCATCACGACTAACAATGGCTTGTTGGGTTTCGCTGGACGCTCACTAGCCACCGCGGGATCATAAATTCGTGCATCTTGCTCTCTATACGTCGTATTAAGAGTATGCTCAGTAGTACGCAGATAAAGCTGCTCATACAGCGATTGCTTTTGAGTAAGATCTGCCATCAAGCCATCATAATGATCACGCTTACCTGCAAGTGCAAAGAAGTCTTTTTTATGCAGAGCTAAGAGCGCTTTATAATGATTTTCTTTGATAAGTTCTGCTTGATATTTTTGCTGAAGCCCTAATTTTAGCTCATCAAGCAGGCGTACAGTTTGCTTGTGAATCACCTCAATTTCAGCATTGGCCTCAAGAACTTTAAGGTGTTTAGGTCCATATCGTCGATTAAGATCTGATAATTTCCGTTTTGCTTGTATAAGTGCAATTCTAAGATCTTGTAGCTGAGGGTGGGAGGAGAAGTCAGGCAACGAGGTGAGAGTCCCTGTATCACCTTTCATATATTGGCTCACCAATTCATAATTAGCTTGAGCAGCTAAGCGCCTCTCTTTTGCATCCGCCAATTTATTGGTAATAATCCCAAGTTCTTCTGTTTCAAAACCATCAACACCTCGGAAGGTCAGTAACCCCTCACTTTGCAAAAATGCGTCTATTTCTTTCTTTTGCTGACTAATTTGTTGTTTGAGTACACCTAGCTGTTGCGTATTCCATCGTTTAGCTTGCTGGGTTTTAGCAATTTTTTGCTCCACCGTATAATCAATAAAAGCTTGTGCCACTGCATTTGCGATTGTTGAAGCTTGTTGTGCGTTCGTAGATTCATAAGACACATAAACTAATTGAGTTAAGCGGACTGAAGTAAATGTTAGGTGTCGCTTCAACTCTTTAACCGCATGGTTAATGCGTAGCTCTCGAGGCAGTGTCCAATCGCCATTGCCAGTTAACGTTGAACCATTAAACTCTTCATTTTGTTGCAGTTCTAACGCTTCAACAGCTTTAACCAACACGACTCTAGATTGCATTAGGTTAAATTGCGTTTCATAGTACTGTGAGCGAGCAGAGTCATAATCTTCGATCGGATCAACCGGAGAGACATTGTCCGATTGCGCTTTAATCAATACTGTCGCAGTCGAGACATACTTAGCCGTCATCGACCAAATCACTGGCAGGCTTAACCCCGTTACAACTACTGTAACCAGCAATAGCTTAAGCCCATGAATTTTCAGAGCAGCCAAAAACGGTGCAAAGTTAACGTTACTTTCTAAAGGTTTACCACGTTCTACCATTACTTTTATCACCTTAGAAAAAGCTCTTCTCAACAATAACAACATCGCCGGGATAGACAGAGTGTGTCATCTCGACTTTTTTTATCATTTCTTTTTTCCCTGAAGGGCGAATGTTAATATCACCTCTATCAGCCCGATCAGTGAAGCCACCGGCCATAGCAATCGCTTGTTCTACAGTAAGTTGGGGCTCATATTCGTAGCCATTAGGGTTTTCAACTTCCCCAAGAAGGTAAAATTTACGGAACCCTTCCATAGTAACGGTCACCATTGGCGAGCGAATAAACCCAGCTTTCAAACGAGTTTCAATATCATGCTCTATCGAGTCTGTCGTTTGTCCTGAGAGCTGTACTCGACCTATATAAGGAAAATTAATATCACCACGCTTGCCTATCTTTAAAGACATCGACATTTCTTTCTCCCCATACACCCAGATTCGTATCTGGTCCCCTGGCCCCAAAAGGTACTCTCGAGTCTCACTGTTAGCCGGATGATGGCTATTTTCAAGAGTCATGGAAGTAGTATTTTTCACTTCTTTTTCAGGTGCTATCGTGTTTGCGGCTGCAGCAAAACTAATACAGCCCATCAACACACAGTAACCTAATAACAGTAGCTTTATTTTTTTCATCTCTAGATCTGTACCTTTAGTGCCAATCCAATTGTGTTTTTGTCATAGCCAAGTTTACGACTCACCGAGGATTGGGAGTTATCTCCGATGAAAAACACGACTTCATCCTCGCTCGAACGTTTGCGGGCGAACTGATAGTTCAACTCAAGCCTAATAGAAGGCCGAAAATCATATCCTAACGTGACTGACGCAACGTCTAGATCATCCTTTCTATCATTCTGTTCTACCCGATAGTCATCGACTTCTCTTCCATAATCAACCGTAGTACTTAACCTCTCGACCCACCAATGATGTTCCCACGATAGACCGACCTTAGTGTTAAGAATATAACCACCTTCTTCCGTTGGGTCTTTGACTCTACGCCAACCATATAAAGACCACTTCGAATGCTTGAGTGGTTGCCAGTTAATATTGGCGTCCCAATTTAAACCACTGAACGATTGTGCCTCTCTGTTATTCGGAAAACGCTTGTACAACCAAGCTAAATCAGTCTCTATTAACAGCTTTCCCGTTCTTTGGGACTTCAAACCGATAAGCGCATAATGTTCACTCGAATCCTTAGCCGAATTCGCTTCATAGCTTCGTAGGTTACTAATTAGACTGTATCGAAAACGAGTCCGCGATGAATACTGGTCGAACAATTCAGCAGTTATAGTATTTTCGTTCCATTCCTGCTCCTTTATATAATGGTAGAAGTCACTGGATGCGCTTTGAACTTCGTCCAACTCATCAAACGCTATATCTTTAACCTGCCACGCAAGGTCTAATTTCCCCCGCCCCTCAGGCGCACCATAGCTATATCGTATCTCACTATTTAAGAACCGGTTTTGTAACGGTGTATTCACTCCAAAAGACGTAAACTGAGTAGGATTGAAACCTTCCGTTAGCTCTGTCCCCCGTTCTTCATGCCCCCAATCTTGCTGGATAAACCAATCAAGACCGTGCTTAAGCCCGAACCTCAACGAAGATCGAAACATTAAAAAATGGTCGGTGTAATCATCATCGCTTGCACTGTCGTAGCGTGAATAATCACCAGAATACACCAACACATAGCGGTCCTCTCCACGCTCGCCTACTGCACGCAAGTACGGTGTTAATTTGGTGTAAGCTGATGCAATCTCGTTCATAGGGTTAACTTGGTATGTCACATTTGAATCCTGACCATACTCAGCGCCAACTTCTGACTGGACATCGATACCCGCTACTGAGATATGCGACTTGGGAGTAAGCTCTGCATGACAAACTTGGCTAACAAAACCAAATAAAACTACAGCGCTGATACTTAGTAGGCTAGTACGCCTTTTCACTAACAAACCCTTTAAATACCGTTAGAAACACTATTTTAATGTCCAACCAAAGCGACCAGCTCTGTAAGTAAACGATGTCATACTGAACCCGTTTACTCATTTTATCGACGGTTTCTGTCTCTCCACGATAGCCATTAATTTGTGCCCAACCTGTTATACCTGGCTTGATTTTGTGTCTAATCATATAGTTAGAGACAATCTTTCGATATTGCTCATTGTGAGCAACTGCATGAGGTCTTGGCCCTACGATAGACATTGAACCTTGTAAGACATTAAAGAATTGAGGAAGCTCATCTAAAGATGTTCGGCGAATAAACGCACCAAACTTTGTCACTCTTGGGTCTGAATGCGTTGCTTGTTTAAAATCGTCCCCGTTCTCCATCACATTCATAGAGCGAAATTTCCATACCTTGATCTTTTTTCCACCCAGACCATAACGATCTTGTTTAAACAAGATGGGACCTTTAGAACTGAGTTTGACTCCGATTGCCACAGCACAAAGAACAGGCGTAATAAGCAACAAAATGAGGCTAGCTAAGACAATATCTTCGATACGCTTGATCACTCCACCTATCCCATCAAATGGAGTACCAAAGATACTTAACGTTTGTACATTACCAACAGACTTGAATTGGGATGCTGATAGGTTATAGCTATACAGATCGGGAACCATAAAAGTATCGACGGTAGTATCAGATAAAAGTGTCAGACAACGAGTGATTCGCTCTTTTGCAATCATAGGTAACGCAATGTAAACCTCATCAATCTGGTTGTGTTGCGCTTGTTCTATCAAAATATCTACAGTGCCAACATAACGAGATTTAATCATATATCCAAACCGTTCTTCCTTACGGTCGTCATACAGTTCAATCTCTATGTCCTGGCTCCTATAATAAATCAGCAATTGCTTCTCCAAAGCAATTGCTGCTGGTGATAGCCCGACAATCGCTATTCTCTTTACCTTTTTGTACTTTTTAAAACACGAACGATAGATCGTAAAAGCAATAACTCGAATTAGAATGGTTGATAACATAGCGCTAGCAAACCAGATATAATACAAGCCATTGTTAAAGTGACTTATTTGACTTCCGACTAAGTCTTCTACGTTATATTTTACGATCTCCATTGCGATCAAAGTAAAGAAGGCTGTCGCAACAATTCGAACAATTGAAGAATCGAGGCGCCGACGTACATGAACACGATATAAATGACAATACTCGCCGAATAACAAAAAGAATGTCGCGACAAAAAACGCCGCTGCCACATCGATTGCGGTTTCATCAACAAATACCGTATTGACAATAACTGCTAAAGACAGATTTATTAGTAAAAAGTCTGTGGCTTTAAATAATGGTGCGTAGCCGTCTTCTGCAATTTTCAGAGCTTGTTTTGTATTCATAAACAAAAAAGACACCTCGAGACATATCGTTAACTGTATTCATTTGATATTAGCCAATTTCTCTCCAATTTATGTGACTTAAACATAAATCTACGAGTTGCCCGCATAGAAGTATAGTAAACACGCTCCAGTCTTATTAAAGATATAGATGTTCATATTTAACTTTTATCAAACTCTCTCTCAGTAAAGGGTACACTATGCACCATAGCCATTAAAGAGCACCTTCAGTCGTATATTGGTTTTATTCGCGCGATCTAAGAAAATTGACAATCTACTAACTAAAACTTTGAAGAATTTCGCGAGATATAATCTTAAGAATATCAATAGACCATTAATTTATATTTATTTTAAATATCAAGCCTATTAATTAGTGTCTATATAAAAGCTTTGAATCTATCGAATAAAGTCCAAGTACAAACGAGATGGGTGGGAACGTTACATAAATTGCAGATAGCAAAAAGCCGCTCATGAAGAGCGGCTTTTTTAAAGGTGATGCTTGCAGGATAAGTCAGCATAACTCGAACCAACCATCAAAGACTTACAATACTATTTGCAGTATAAGTTCGCATAACATTGCATCGAAAGTCTGCAAATTTGAACAACGACTAAGATTCAACGTAGTAAATTTACTACGCTCCAATTAATCCTCTAGCAGACATAATCGACAGACATAATCGACATGTGTGTAACAAACTTTTGGACATAAATGAGTTTCGAAGAACCAAGTATTAGCAAATCACGAATTAGCATAAGTATGGAAAGTCACTAAGCTCATTGTCCAGTATTGATGGTGCACATCACTGCCTTGTTTTTACACAAATCTGACATTGATGAATGCCATAAGCTATCGATATAAATATCAATATATTGTATTATTATATCCGTATTTATACTTGTTAGGATTTTCTATGTTGATTCACGAATTTTCGAATAAGGACGTTACCGCTGAGCATGTAATTTTAGCTCAAGCAATACTAGCAGGGACTGCTCAAGGTGATAAAAGTAAAGCACAGCGCTTTATGATTTTTGTAAATGAGATTCCAGATGCGCCGACTGTGCAAAACCTGATTCCACGCTTTAGTCAATTTATGAAGCGCTTTAAAGCCAGCTGACATTCAGAATACGTTACACAGGGATGTGTAATTAAGATCACCAATTCCCCCCTAAACACTACCTACTTTTAAACTCTATCTGACCCTATGCTCGCTCTATATCTAGCCATAGTTGTCGGAGGACAATAGAGTTTGATCAATTTTAAAAACGTTTCTGGACAATTCCGTGTCAGTGACTTTTCTAAATTAGTATTTAATGAATAACTACAGGTATAACAAAGTAATTGTTGAGCGCTAATGGGAAGAATTGGTTTATGGTGCGAAAGCAACTGAATTCATATAAAATAGCATAACTAATTGATTCCTATATTTATCAGAGGCAAAGATGAAAAAAACTTTAATTGCAATCAGCTGTACAGCGATCATCGGTGGTGGTGCCTTGGTTGCCAATAACATGTTGATTAAGAATGCAGCAGAAACTGTGACCAGTGAAGTTGAAAGCTCACTAATTGGACTAAAAAACCAATTCATTGATGCCCAACTGATCGATACGGAAATCAACAATAACAATATCAAGCAGAATTTCGCTATCTACATAAACAATGGTTCAAAAAGACTTCCTGAACCAATCTACCTAAGCCACACAGCAACGGTTGCGCCATTCGGACTTAGCGTTGAAGGTAATTTTAGTCTCCCGAAGGATAAAGGACTTACCTCAACGTTAATCAGAGAGGTAGCAAGCTTAAATGAAAGCATAAAATACACATTCGATACCAGCAATCAGTCTTTAGATCTACAAAGCAACTTCTCACTTGGAGAAATCAATACAGGCCGCTCAAGCAACTTCAAACTTGGCGATGTTGAGATTCTGTTTAAAGGCAATAAAGAAGCCTTCACTACATCCACAAAAATTGACGGAATTAGAATCTCTGAAAGAAGAGAACAGGCCTATATAAACGGCATTGAGCTTAAGTCAAATATCACTAATGACACCCATAATACTGAAATAATTGCAAATGATGGAGGTTTCAACGATCGATCTGGTGGATTTAGCTTCAAAGACGCGAAGTTTCATTCAGCAATTACAATTGAAGACAATACGAGCCTGAAGCTTGATTGGAAAGTTGACTCACTAGATCTTCAATCTCCAAACATCACCCAACTATCGAACAAACTTGGCTTAAGTGGTGAGATTAAAGGAGTTAATACTCAAGAGCTTAATAGCTTCATCGGTTTGATTGAAAGAAATCCTACAGAGGAAACAATTGAGGCTGCTTTTAAATCCATAATAGGTAATGGGATCAAATTCGAGAATATCAACATCTTCGTTAATGACTCAAGTTCCGATGGAGAAATTGAAATAATGCCTAAAAATTATAAAGGCTTAACTAACCGAGAATCAGAAGAGGCATTTGAGAAGTCCCTTAAAGTTGACTTCAATGTCACTATCACACCAAAGCTAGTTAAATTACTTGAAATCAACCAAAACGCATTGGACAGACTGTGGAACGAAGAAGAGTCAGGTAACTACACCACAACGATCAAGCAATCACTTGGGAAGACATTCATCAATGGCGTCGAAGCGAACTAACATTTCGTTCAAAAGTCTATTGCCGCCTTGCTATTTGAACATGCTAGGCGGCATGAATTCTCAGCTAAAGTACCAAAAGTACTCCATATATAGTAACGCCTTTCTTCACCGCATAAAATTAACTCAAAAGTTTTAAATATCCCTATGGTCGATACTGCATATCTGAGAAATTCTGAAGGGTAGACTCGGTCGGATTACCTCTTATAGGGTTAATATATATAAACACGATATTTACTATCTCGAACTCTAACCAACAATGGGGCAAAACCTTCCTAGAGTTATCACGTAAAATAGCAAAGTGAGAATAACGTTTGCTGTCGGAAAGCCGCTAAATAAAGCTTTCAAACCTTCTGGTCTACCTGTCAATTTCACCGTGAAATCCGACATCAAAAAGTAGGTTAACTGTATGTTTTATAATGATTAATTTTGGTTGCAAAAATTACCATTTTTTTTTAGAAAAAGCATTCCGAACTGAAGGGGCTCAATATCTGACACTATTGACCGCAGGTAGCGCATAATAGAGCTACTTTTTGTGGTTATGGTCGTGTCTGTGCTTTAGCTAAGCTAGCTCCCTTTAGATTTGACACGTAAGATTTAGGGGAAAGATAAGTTCATTTCGCAGGTTGCGATTCGCACACTGCGAAATGAGCGTCTAACTCGAAAAAGTGCAGGTATGAGTTGTTTCTCTACTCGAGAAAAAATTGCAATAGTTCAACGACCGAGGAAACACCTCTACAGTTGATTAATAAGTAATGTACATGCTTTGCACATTAGCTAGCTCTGTTGCTGAAATTATGTTTTCTGAAACGTTTTGGGCTAAATGTTGCTCAGTTGTGGGCTAGCTAACTTAAAATGGGAAGTGCTCTTCTTCATACGCTTCAACCCAAGTCACCAACTTTTCAAGTTCGTCACCTTCGGGTGTGCCTGGTTCAGCCACATCAAACAGGGATTCAATTCTCTTCATAACGGCTTTATATTCGCTTTCTGAGAATTCTAGCCCTAGTTCATCCCATGATACCGTTGCAAGCTCATCTGCATGGGCAGTATCGAGTGTGATACCATCAAGTAGTTCTTTTTCTGACAACCTTTTCTTGTTCATAAGTCGTTTCTCGATTAAAAAATGACATAAATAGTTTATAGCAAAATGGGCTACTAGCCGTAATGTAGAACCTTGTTCGAAACACGCAATAGGGCAGAAATAATTCACGAAACAGGTTGTATCGCAATTGTGCAACAGGCTGTTGCAAAATTAGAAGATTGGAGTTGTTGCAGAATTTGCAACAACTGAGTTTTTCCTCGAAGCCTTAGTAATTGATACTAGACAAGGATGTATCCGAGTGCTGAACCCACAACCATTATGATGATACTGGTTAATGTCATATTGTTGTCGACCCATTCATCAAGCTTACTCATTCGAAGTTCCTCTTTCTTTGCTAATCATGTCAAAACCATGTTCAACACCATAAATTACTTCACGTAAAAGCGTCTTATTTGGTGAGTTCAAATTAGCAATGACTCGACCAATTTCATTGCCCAAGTTACAAAGTTCAATATCACCATCTGGAAGGCTATCAAGCGCTAACTTGAGGTTTGAAAGAAAAATATCAGGGTTCAGAAAATCTGAACTAGGGTTATCTAAAACCTCATTTCGATCAGCCATGAAATCATCTGTAACCCGCTCTACCTCATCGGCGAAGGATAGCCAATCAGGCTTTGTTCCACTCTTGGCAAGCAAATCACTGTGCGCATTATAAGGAGTCATCCCTTTCAACAGCTCTTTTTCGGTCAACTTTTTTTTGCTCATCGCACACAACCTAACAGGATATTTAGATTAGTTGGAGTATAGCAAAATCAGCTAGACTGCCGTTAGGACGAATGCGCTGAAACAAACTTTGGGGCATTTCCATGTTAGAAAGTGGGACGAATAAAACCGATTGTAAACAAACAAAAGCCACCAAGCTTAAACTTGATGGTTTTTATTCTTAACTGCTTGTTCAGCAGGAAGGTTGCTTTCTTCCTGGCCTATTCTTAGCTGCCTATTCGGCAGGACACCAATCTATGGTCAAAGATAAAAGCATGGCTTTTTTCTTAGCTGCCTATTCGGCAGGACACAAGGCAATAACGGCATTCTAGGTTATCAGATTTTTCTTAGCTGCCTATTCGGCAGGACACTGTAGAATATAGTCTCTAACAATCTGATTCTGCATGCTTAAAGTCACAATTCACCAAGATACCCTTTTTCTTCTTACGTCTGTAACTCCTTGTTTTTACTTCTCCGAAAAAGAGCTTTCATAAAAGGGTCAAAAACGTAGGTCAGGTACCGTGCCTTTTCTTTCTTGATTGGTGGCTAAACCATAGCTATTAAAGTTTGCTGCAACGCGCTCTCTAACAAACTCCTTTTGTACAAACAAAATATAACTTTCCCCTGATGAACCGCTGGAGATTGGGATTCGATGAAAACTATCGATGATTCGCTCTTCATTAGTGGCTGGTAATGATTGTCCATCACCAGAGAAATCGGCTCTCGCCATGCTACGTTTGATTCGACGTTTCTTGGAGCCCAGAAAACTTTTCCCAATCGTTTGATTACGGGTAAACCTCACCTCAACCGCAATGTCAGGCACCTCACAAACACTGGAGATCTCAAATAAACCTTCATTTACCATCACAGAGAAATAGGGCTGAAAAGCGAGTCCAACCATCATCTCTTTATCTTCAGCAACAAAGGCAATGGTTTGGCCAACTGTAGATTCGTTCCAGTCCGGAAAACTCACACCTATTTTATTCATGGCTTGTCGGTTATTGACCATAAACAAGTGCATTTGGGATATACACCGTTGAGCCAAACTTCAAAGTGGTCAAGGCACTTAAGCGCAGTAATGGCATAGGCGGTATGAACCGTACTGAGTACTTCTATAGAGGGTATCACGCTCACCCTGATAAGGGCCTGCTCGGATTTGGGGAAATACAAACCAAAGACTTAGCGAGCCACACTCTCACCTCCACCGTGACCGGCTACAGCAGTGATTGGACACCCTATGCTGAGCGTACACAAACGCGAATCAATAACCAAAAGATTGCTCAAAGTGAATTTGACTATCGTGAGGTGACGTCTCCTATCGCTGGGCAGTCTTGGCCACAAATGATTGAAAGCCGTCAATCAGCTTGGGATACATCAGGAAACCTTTTGACCCATACGGTTACGCAATATCAAGGTTACGATGCGCTTAATTTCCCCGATACCATCACACGAACGGTCGAGGATGGTAATGGTGAACGATTTGTTGAAAAAACGAGCACACGCTATCAGCATGATACGCAGCGTTGGTTAATCGGAAAACCTCGTGATGTATCTGTGACCAAATCCAATGGTCACGATTCTCAAACGAGAAATACGACCTTTTCTTATGATGCAAATACCGGGGCTTTGGTTAAGCAAACCGTCGAGCCTGGACATGCACTCTCGTTAACGACGCAATTTGACTACAATGCCAGCGGATTTCGCATCTTAGAGCGTACGACTGGCAGTGGTGAAACGCGTCAATCGACGACCCTGTACGATGCTTTAGGTCGAGTGACGAAACATACCAACGCCCTTGGTCACTTTGTCACGACCACTTATAACAACTCGTGTGGATTGCCCGACACCGTCACCGATGCGAATGGGTTGATGACCCGGTTTACTTATGACGATTATTGTCGAGAAATTAAGAAAACTTTGCCCGATGGTAACTGGGTTGAGCAAGTTTATGAATGGAGCGATGGCGCCGATGCCGGCCTAGACCAACACGGATTGACGCTGGGTGACCGCAGTGTCTTCATGGTGACCACGCAAACCTCTCAGGGCGGTTTATCGACCACGTATTTTGACAAGTTGGGGCGTGAAGTACGCACCAAGCAATTGAACGGTGATGGTAAGACCGTGATGGTTGATAAGGCTTACGATGTTAAAGGGCAGCTCGTTGGGGAAACTGTGCCTTATTTCGAGGGGTATTTTGCAGGGGATGCGACGTACTGGTTACAAACTACTTATGACGCGCTAGGTCGACCTACTGCTCAAACTCAACCAACGGAAGATGTCGGTGACCTTGTTGCGACCACTCGCTATCAAGGTTTAACCGCAACAATAACGGGCCCCGGTACATTTGAGAAGGTTGAGCAAACCAATGGTTTGGGACAAACGGTCCAAATCGTAGAAAATGGTCAGTCAACCCTACGTTATACCTATGATGCAGTCGGTAACCTCACACAAACCGATACCAATGGGCTGATAACGGAGCTGAGTTATGACCAGCTCGGTTATAAAACCAAGATGATTGACCCTGCGATGGGCACTTGGACGTATGGTCACAACGCGTGGGGGGAGCTGGTTTGGCAACAGAATGCGAAAGGACAGCGCACCACGTTCACTTATGATGCACTCGGTCGTAAAATCAATGAAACTCGCCCAGATGAAATCAATCAATGGCAGTATGACCAATCGTTGAAAGGCGGACTGGATGCCTCCAGCAGTGACAGTAGCCAACGTCGTTATACGTACGATGCGTTGGGACGCACTCAATCGATGACCCTATCCATTGATGGCTCAGAGTACACGACCTACTACGAGTACAATGAAGAAGGTCGTCTCAGTCGGGTGACTTTCCCGTCGGGGATGAACTTAGATAAAGATTACGATGTGAATGGTCTGCTTAAGCGAATGAGTATCCCTTATTCTGATATTTGGGATAGCCAATACCTGCAAATTGAGGAAGCGTTAAAAGCCACCTCAGAACGCATTGTTGAACTCGAGATGCAGGCTTATGAGCTTGAGAAAAGTGCGCAATTTTATATCGAAGAGTCTGAGCGTTTACGTCAAGCGGCAGCGCAGTTGTTTGCCAAAAGTAATAGTTACCAACATACCGCCAACAAACTCAGCGCCAGCGCGAGTTCGTTATTTCGAAGTGCCAATATTAATGCTAACCGCGCCGCGAGTTATCGTCGTAGCGCACAATATTACTGGCGAGCTTTTGGTAATCGAGTGTTCAGTAACTACAAAACACAAAATGGCTACGCGTATTACAAATATGACCGATGTACTAAGAAAGATTGGAAAGGAAATTGTAAAAAGAAAGAGTATTTTACCGCTAAAGTACCATTATGGATGGTTCAAACTCACCGCTGTACGACGTGGAAAGGCAATAAGTTTTGCTTCAATGGTGCTCAAGCCAGTATTAACTTAACGCAAGTTTATAATCAATGGGCAAACCACTATCAAGCGATTGCGAATCGTCAGCGTGCTCAGGCAAACCAAAAGCAGAGTCAGGCTAACCACTATCAAGCCGCCTCTGATAATGCAGAGCGTCGCGCGAATGAATTGATTGTGCAAGCTCAGCAAAATGCCGCGTTAGCCAGACAAGAAACCGATTTACTGTCTAACTTAACCGATGAACTCGATGATTTGGTGGTTGCGGAGGCAGAGCTTCAAGAGATAATGGACCAACGTCTAGACGATGATACGGCGGAAATTGTCTGGGTAGCGACCAGTCGTGATAACTTTGGACGAATTGGTGGGGAACTCTTTGGTAATGGAATGTTGACAAGGCGTGATATTGACCGCTCTCGCGGAACGGTTCAACGCATAACGACGGGAATGGGAGATAACTACCTTCGAGACATTCATTATACTTACGATGAGCGTGGTAACGTTCTGCGCAAAGTCAGTGCTGTCCGAAATCAACAAGAGTACTACCAGTACGATGATTTTGACCGTTTAACACAATGGCACTACAGCGATAACCGCAGCGTTGCTCAGGTCGAACGCGATTACCGTTATGATGTGTATGGAAACTTGACGTATAAAACCGGACAAGGCCAGTTTAATGTTAATGCCAACGGGCAATTGGTTGGCGATTACACGTATGATGCCAACGGCAATATGGTTTCAGGTCGCGGAAGAACCATCGCTTGGAACTCGTTTAACAAGGCCAAGCACATTAATGACAATGGCGCGGTTGCTCAGTATGAGTATGGCAGTGAGCGAGAGCGTGTAAAACAGACGTCTGATGGTGTCACAACCTACTACATCAGCCCTGAGTACCAGTTAGAGGTGTCGACCAACGCGGACGGTAAGGTTGTAACAGCGATGCGCCACCGATTTATGGCAGACAGTCAGGCGGTCGCTGAGCACGTGAAAACGTTAATTGGCAGTGAAAAGCAAATTGACCGAACCGCTTACTTCCATCGAGATGCGTTAGGGACGGCAGATTTAATCACCGACCCGAATGGGCAAGTGCAAATAGAACGTGGTTATACGCCGTTTGGTGAGCTTTTAGCGTCGGCAGAGTTACAAGCCACACCGATGTTTACCAACGCTGAGATGCGCGGTTTCACTGGGCATGAAAATGTCGGTAACAGCAGCGGTCTTATCAACATGAACGCTCGACTTTACGACCCAGCCATTGGTCGATTCTTGAGTGCGGACACGTTCGTACCAGAACCAAGCTTTAGCCAAAGTTACAACCGTTACGCGTACGTTTATAACAACCCGTTAAAATATACGGACCCGACGGGGCATTGGGTGTGGTGGGCCGCGGCCATGGCCTTTTTTGTGGTGAGTCAAACCTTTGAAAACCCGGCAATACAAATGGCAGGGATGGTGGTTGGCGCTATCGCGATGGGGTATGGAGCCGCTGGAGTTTTTGGAACAGAAACTATAGGAGCAGTGATGGCTTCAGGGGCTAGTACCTCTTTTACTACAACTTATATCACGACAGGTGACTTTGGTGACTCGATGCAAGCTGGCGTGTTAGGAGGGCTGTCTGCGGGTGTCACCTATGGGGTAGCTCATGGTGCTGCGGGTGGCACAAGTCCGTTTGGCGCCGCTCTGCCCGTCGCTCATGGTGTGGTGCAAGGCGGCTTCCATGAGCTGCAAGGTGGCAGCTTCAAGCAAGGCTTTATCAGTGGTGTCATTGGTAAGCTTGGCGGTGGCATTGTTCATGACGGTGATAAAACGCTGACGCTTCAGGAAGCTGGAGGTATGATAATTGTGTCGGGTATTGCGGCAGCTGCGAGCGGAGCGAATAGTCGAGATGCAGTGATGCGTTCTGCTATGAGTGTGATTACTATCTATCTTTATAACGAGATGGGCTGGGTAAATTACCGAGGACAGCGTATGTATGTGGATAAAGAAACATTTCAGAAAAATGCTGCAAATGCATATTTAGCGGAAGAAGCTGGACAGCCAATGTCTGATTATCTTGAAACTACAGCTGAAGAAACCGCTCAAATCGGCGCGAATGTTTTATCTACGATGTCGATTGGGGTTGGTGCATTGAACCCTGTTGCGGGGGGGTACTTGGCAACGGCTGCATGGGGTTTAGACTCCAGTTGGCCTAATTTTATTGGTATGATGATTGGTCCTGCAGGAAAGGCTGCTGGAATGATAGATGATACCGTGTATTTTGGGGCTCCGGTTATCAAGCAAACTGTAGAAAATGTAGGGACAATTAACGATGCCGCGTCAGTCGGTTGTAATACGGTGGTGAGATGTGACTAACAGAGATGATAAATGGGATGTAACTGCTATATGTAGTGTGCTTTGGTGTGGAGTAGGGATTCTTTTTTTTAAAGGTGATTATCTTTTGGCTGCTCTCGGAAGTGTTGTCTATACGATTACGATCATATTCGCACCAGTGCTGAGGCCTGTACGCAATAAATATCCGTACTTCACTTTGTGTATAGCTGTATCGTTTTTATATTTCTTTGGGATTGTATATTTATTCCAGTTAGTCGGTTTAAATAACCTATGGCGGACATTAGCAATGTTTCCTTTAATGTGCTTGGGCTACTGGTTTGGTACACGTAAAGTACGACCTATTTTGAAGGAGAATAAAAGTGGGTCATTTTAAGAAATTATACTGTGCGCTGATGTTAACGTTACTTGTAGGTTGCGGTGGAGGAAGCGGCGGCGGTAGCTCTTCCTCTGCAAACTCAGAGGATACTGTCACTCGTTACAGTAGTGATTATGCAGCTTCTGATTTACGAGTGTTCTTTGCATTATCGGTAACAAGCCCATCCGAGGCTGAAATCGAAGGATATGTTCAAGATAGTTCGTTTAACTATGTTGCAATTAATGGCGGTGACCAGCTAGTTGCTGAAGTTGATAGCCTAAACTTCTCGTTAGCTGAAACATCGGCGGAAGGAGGTGTTTACTATTATGGTGGAGATGTTTCAGCAAGCGCCTCAGAGTACATTGTAAAGTTATTGAGAGGGGATGTTGTTCAAAGTTCACTGGCAGTGAATGAACTACCGTTACCCTTTACATTAACGACAAGCTTTGCAGGCGAAGTGATAGATGTATCATGGGCTCCTGAGGCAGACCATACATACTCTTACCTAGTGGAAACGCTAACTTGTAAAAATAGTATTGAGACCAATATCAGAACTGTGTCACCAGATATTAACGCTGGTGAGCATCTACTTAATTCAGGCTCTTACAATAAGAGCTTGAGTGAAGTGTTTGGTCAAACGCAAGCACAGTTAACTCAAGGTTTTGATAGCTGTATATTTGAGATGGATATTATAGCGAGCAAGGACTCGTTACCATCGCAAACCAATGGACAGTTAACTTTTGATGTTGTTCAAAAAAGAAAGCTCATAATAGAGCTTTAGCCTTGTTATAGATAACCTGTCTAGTAATCTAGCGCCTTTCTCTTTGTTGAATTATTTAACAGGAGAGAGGCGTTATTGTTTGAATAAAAACTCACCCCAAGGTTTGATTTATTCCCGTGCTAGTCTGGCCTTGAAGCTAATACTCTAAATCATAATTGTCCAAGAATGAGTTACGATTTCAACAAGTCGGCTTGTACGATCTAGTCGTGACTAACAAGCCGATGTGTAAGATCTAATATGAGTTACTACAGTTTAAGTGAACGCTGCAATAACCCTCTGCTTAAATTGACCTAATCTCAGCTCATCCAAAGCTAAAGTGAGTCCTGCATTATTTGAATTCATCATATCTGAAGTTTCTCCCCAACTAAGTAAGCTTGGTTGGGGTCGATTAGATTGAACGCTTTCCGATACAGTGCTTGACTGCAGGCGTATTTCATCAACACCACTCGGTACGTTGTTATCTTGTTTAATGTACATGCAGCTATCAGGAATATCCTGCTCAATTCTTTCAGCAAACCCAATCAAACTTTCTTCGGCAAAGGTATACAACCAGGCTTCTTGATTGGGTGAATCATTAACTCTCAATATCCTTCCAAGGACTTGTCTAAAGTAAAGCTCCGTTTTTACCGAACTCATATGACAGCAAACCTGCAGCCTTGGAATATCCGTTCCTTCACTTATCATCCCAACACTGACTATCCACTGAACGCTTGAATGACGAAAAGATTCAATTTCATTTAACGGATTATCGTGATGATAAGTCACTATGCATGCTGATTGATTAAAGTGCTCAACAAGTCGCTTTTGAATGTCTTTAGCGTGCTTAATAGAAGAGGCGACCACCAAGCCTCCAGCACTTGGGGACTCTTGCCTTATCTGCTCTAACTTTTGGCAACCGCTATTTAGTATGTAATTCATAGCGTCTTCGTTGTGAATGACGCTTTGGTAAGAGACATCGGATTGTTTAAGGCAATCAAGAATAGAGGCGAAGTGTTGATTGTCACTGCCAGCCTTAACGCTCAGGTGTTCATTATCGATTAAAACGATTTTAGGGCGGCGGCATACCTTATCTTCAACTGCCTGTTGCAAGCCGTATTGATAATCGCAAACAACCTTACCATCAGGGTCGGAATACTCAGCCATGACGATCGGTAGTCGGTCAGAACGCCAAG
Organism: Vibrio sp. 10N.261.52.C11; assembly: GCF_041471405.1. Classification (NCBI taxonomy): domain Bacteria; kingdom Pseudomonadati; phylum Pseudomonadota; class Gammaproteobacteria; order Vibrionales; family Vibrionaceae; genus Vibrio; species Vibrio sp. 10N.261.52.C11. The sequence continues at coordinate 15,945 of NZ_JBFROI010000014.1, read as the reverse complement.
GCGTGCCCGACAGCGCCAGAGTGTAACGAGCAAAGCCTTGGATCTTAGAAACAATTTCTAGCCCCCATGAATTTGACCGCCCCTCGTCATCAAACGAACAATGGTGGATCTCATCAAATATGACTAAAACTCGATATTTGCTGACGGTGTACCAAAAGTTTTCATCCAAAAAACGGATTGATTGGTAGGTGTAAGAGCCTCCAAGAGAACCCAAACCTCCATTAAAGGAACATTCGAGCTTCCATGAAAAGGTCTTTTGCATCCCTTCAGCAACAGTCAGAGAGGGCGAGAAGCACAGCACTAAGTCAATCATGCCTATTTCAAATAACCGACTCGCAACCTCGGCGGCCATAACGGTTTTACCCGCTCCAGGAGTCGCTTGGCAGAAGAAGTGTGAATGCTTGTTTGAAGTGAATTTCTCGACAGCTTGATCTGCACACTCGGCTTGCCATGCTCTTAACATTGAGGAGCCTTACTTTGGGCGACTTGCATCCAGTTGGTTAGTGCATTAATTCTGCCTAATAGCTTGGCTGAGCGTTCTCTTGCTGCATTAAATAGCGGCTGCATATCTTGCTTGTTGTTTGGGGAAACGCGCTAACAACGATTGGTATTCCTCAATCTCGCCTAGAGTAATCGCCAGCTCACCTTCATGCTGTTTCTTCTCTCGCTCTAGTGCATTTAGAGAGCACTCTGGAATTTGAATATCCGTTGAGTCGACCTTAGCTTTCCTATTTCGACCCGATCTAGGCTCAATTGTGAGCGCTTTGAATTCGTTAGTTTGATGGTAGCGTTTGTCTCTGCGAACCCCAATAACAGAAAGCCAGCCTTTCTCCTCAAAAGATAGAAGTTGCTTATAAACATACTTTCGAGCGTCGTCCTTACTCGAGAAGGTTGAAGCACTGTTTAGCAAAGCATCCCTAGCGTCTGTGACGGAGAAATTATCCATCCCTTTCTCAATCAATAGGTTAAACATGTGAGGGTTAATTCTGGTTACTTTCTTCATGTGACTCTTACAGGCAATAAAAACTTAGGATTGCTAAGTATACAAAAATCAGTAAAACTTAGACAATCTAAGTTATCTAAAGGTTGAAAAGAAATGTGTAAGTGCAAAAAGACAACCCCATCCCTGCGAGGCTCAAAGCTGCGCGTAAAAAGCCAAGATCACCCAAAAAGATTTAGGGGTGAAAATTGGTATGGAGCAGAGTTCTGCTAGCGGTCGTATGAATCATTACGAGAAAGGCAGGCATGTACCTGATATTGGTACGCTTGAACGTATGGCTGAAGAGTTAGATGTGCCGCTAAACTACTTTTTCTGTAGGAGCGAATTGAGCGCTGAGCTAGCGTGCGCCATTGATAAAATGAGTGATGAAGAGAAGGCGGTGTTGCTGGAAAAACTAGCGTCTCAATGATTTGGTTATCAACATCGCAGTTTTATACTTTCAGGCTACTTGTACTTAGCAACGTACTCAGCGGTAATGCATCTGTAAATCGGGGGGCGAGAATCCTATCCTCTGCTGTAATCGCTCTCATATTGTACGCTGAACCTTTATCTATTTGCTCTAACATCACCTGTTCTAATGAACATTCAAATGGGTTCTCCAAATAGGGGAATTTCAGTATAAATGTCCTAGATAGTACTTCTTTGTTCAACGTACTTTTGTTCTCTTTAAAGCTCATTATCATGGCATCTTTCAAAAAGTGCTTGAGCCTTCGACACTCTCCACGACACATTGAAAACAAGGGATATAGAATTTCATTCTTAGTCAGTATTGGCGTTGGCTCGTAGCCCATTCTAGAGGCTAGTCCAGCCACAAATCTAGCAAAGTGTTTCTTTTGTTTAGCATCAATACTGTATTGAGTGTTGGTATTTTTCGCGTCACTTTCAACCTGAAGCAATTTAAAATAGTTGATTTCTCTGCGCCAACTCAATCGAGAGTTCCACTGCGGCTCCTTCGCGATAACATCAGCATAAGGCATTCCAACCAATACAAAGGATACACCGGCTTCCTCACTGATATATTTAAATGTATTAGCGATGGTTTGTCTTTCATCCGCAGTCGAAAACTCCACAAGCTCTTGAATCTCATTAACAATAATGAGCTCGACAGATTTACGTTTTAACTGAGTTACCACTCCTTCAGCAAGTGCAATTTCATTTCTCTTTCGTACTGAACGTCCTCCTGATTTTGAGTCCAGATCAACGAGAAATTGAGTCAGAGTATTTTGTTCATTTACTCGACTAGGAATTCGGGTACTTAGGACTGTTTGCTTGGACCAACTCGTTCCTGTATTGAAGCGTGAAAGGTAGTTATTGATCAAAGCGGTTTTTCCACTTCCCGATTCGCCTGTTAATAGGAATGACTCAGGTTCACCGCCTAGTAATTGATTAAAGCGAAGTTGGTCAAATATCGAATAGATCTCCGTAATTTCGGGGTACTCAATAAAACAATTATCGTAGGCTTTCAATTGTTCACACTGCATGGAAGTAAAATTCACGATTAGTAGCCCTCTATCTCTTCAAGATCATCATCGTCCAATGATAGTTGAGTACTAACAACGTTTAATGCTGAATTACTGCTTTCATTTTTTCTAACGATTGAGCCAGGTCCTTCCGTGCCAACATCTCTGTATTTTGCAATCTTAGAAGTGTTCCCTGTTTTAGGTTGGGTGAGCTTTTTGTTTTTAGAACTACGCATTCTCTCAGCTTCCCCTTCAATAAGAGCTTCCATATAGAGATAGGTATCGGCTAAAGACTCTTCATTGACGAGGCTTCGGGTATTCAACCTGCGCACTCTTTGAATTCGCTCATGTTCGAACAACGAAAGTCCATTGGTATACCCACTGTTATCAACCGCTGGGACTTTTATGTATTTCTTTTCTGATTCAAGAAAAACGTAGATAGCGCTTATGTCCGACGGATCGGTTTTTGTCCTGACGAAGAGTTTCCCTTGTGAATTAACCGAATTGTATTTTCGATACTCTATGAGCTCATCCGATTGATAGCATAAATTGTGCAACCTTATCCCAGCGATCCCTATCGTCCGGTGCCTTAACAACCCCAACTCAATACGTAACTCGGCCGCAGCTTGTCCTTGGTAGAAATTTGGAAGCCATTTCGATTCATTCCACTTATGATAAGGAACATTCCTTTCTCGACTATCAGAGTCCATGTGATAGCGGTCGATAACCCATTTATGTATTAACTCCATAAATACAGAAACTCTAACGGAAGACTCTTTTTTAGGATCGTAATCTTTAAGCTGAGTGGGATTTGTGAATGTTTTTCCAGGCAGAGCGTTAACCAACCCCTTGTTTAGTTGATCAAATAACTTTTCTATACCGGTCTTTCTCCACGGTTTGGCAGCTTGGCTGTATTGAATATCCGACACCAAAGGTCTCAAAGAGTCCTCTAGGCTATCACTCCAAAACTCGGCACCATTATCAACGACCAGATAGTCTATTTTTCCATGACATGGCCAATCATTTGTTATTGAGGGATATTTTTCGCTTACCCAGCGCTTGTCTAGCAAAGTACTTAATAGTGCTTTTCTGACGGAATCAAAACTAGGCTCTCTAAAGTTAACGCTGAAGCCGACGATGCACTTACTAAACCTGTCATAGAGCATGGTTAGATATGGGCGACCTAATGGAATATCCAATTCATCATCAATCAGTATGACAGGGACTGGAGTATGGTCAATTTCAACGTACTCCATCGGTTTCGTCGCCTCTATTTGCTGGCCTACGGAACGAAACTCTCTATCTGCATATCGCTTTCCATACCTTTCCACTGCAACATCATAGGGTGGTAAACTATTCACTCTGTCATAAAATGCTCTTTGGCTAATTCGCTTGATTTTGCCTTCGACTATTTCTTGATTGGCTTTAATTACTCGGCTTTTGTAATAGCGGTAAGCCTCTGCAACGCTTAAACGCTCTTTAGTCAGGTATTTTTTTTCAATCGCTTCATCAATGAGCGACTGTGAATCTGTATGAACGGTTCTATTTCCTTTTTGGGCGTGTTTAGGAATGAGCGAAAGAACGGCTCTCCCTGATTCAAAATACATTTTCTTCCAGCCGGCAAGAACTCGCCAACTCGGTGGAGATAGCCCTAGCTCTTGTTCAACCTGATTTAAAATCGGTACAAGATTTTTTTCTGTCCACCCACCTTTTAGACGTTTTTCAGTAAATTGAATGACTTTAAGACGTCGTAATACTTCTTGTTGAGTTTTTACAGGATAGGTATCAATGGAAGGGAGATACGATTTATCTTCTTCAAATAAATCACTCGGTATTTGGGTTACTAATTCCGCTTCGTTGGCAGAAGCTTCCATTTCATCAATGAAACCAAAAACGTCATCAAAATCTGACGTCATACCTAACACCAAACGTAGCTATTCAAACCAAAATCAGAGCTTCTAATATCAGTATTAACTCTCCCTGACGATAGCCAACAGAGTGTTGATATCAGAGTTTCATGCTCAGACAGTCCTAAGTGGTCGGAGATTTCGCGTAATTGTACTTTCTGTCTACGTTGTATAAATCCGAGAACAGACTTTTGCGCTTTAGTGATGGTATGCAAACCAGAGTAGCGATGTAACAGCTTTAAGTTACTAAATATTGGGTCAATACGAATTTGTTTCTCTGTCACTAAAACAAGGCGTTTTCCTTGTTCTTCTAGTGCTACTCGCTGTTTTTCAGCAAATCGGAGCCTGAAGTCTGGTTTTAAAATCTGGCTTGAGTGCTTAATCTCAATAAGAGTAGATTGGTCGTTATGATTATCGGCTAAAAAATCTGGCGTATAACGACACTTGCGACCATTAAAGTAGTAATAAAAACCGTGTGGTTGAGATATGTACCCTTTAACATCAGGGTTATATTCGAGATGGAAACAAAAATCGAACTCTAAAACAGAGAGAGTGCGAACAACAGCATCATTTTTCAAGCTCATGAACTTGCAGATGTTGTGAACGTGAGAGGATTTTTTGGTTTGGTCAAACATAGTGCGCATCACTTTTGTTGTAAACCTACAACAAAAAATAGACTATGCTGACTTATAGTGCAAATTTGCTAACTTCTTTGCAATTTATGCTAAGTTAGTTTGCAAACATCAAAAGGGTGGGAACCCAGCCACATCCCGGCACACAAGTCACTCGCTGCGGCTGCTCCCTTCCAGGCCTGACCGAGTTCACGAGCTATTGTTGCGGGAGGACCAGGCCCCCATAGATTCGTTTTCTAAGAGGCTTGCCTCAAAGAGTGATTGGATTATTAAGCATCACAGCAACCATTGCAAGCCCTTCCACCCTATTTTTGAACAATTGCTGTCTAAGTGCTTATCCTTTATTCAAACCACTAGAAAATCGCAGGTAAATTCACCATTTACCTGCATTTGTAAGGTTCGGGTTATCTACGTACTAGATATCGATGTCTTCGTTATCTTCTGTACGAATGATGTAGTCTGTCATCCACGCGGTGCCTAATAGACATAACCACACCACAAAGACTGGACTAGGCACTTCGATGCTTGGGGTAATCACCAGTGCCGCAAAACCAACCGTCGGCAATGTCCAACACAATAGTTTATTCCAGCGGAAGGTTTTCAAGCGCGTCAGTGTTTCCATCGATGCCATGATGCCCGTTACACACAAAGCAACCAAAGCGGCATAAGGTAAATCGGCCATCCATAATGGAAGTATCAAGCCTAATGACCACCAGCTGTGTCGGCTGGCTGGCTTAAGATGATTTGCCGCCCACCAAATAACGATGATTGACAAGGTTTGTAGTGTGGTCACCCAAGGAACGCCTTCAAGCTTACCTGCGGATTGGGTCACCATAATCCCGACTTGTAGCGTTGCGACGATCAAGCCAGAAATAATCACGACCGACAAACTGCTGCGTTTTGAAAAGACCACCATCAATAGTGGGAATAATACCCATACACTGACTGAGAGCGTTATGGGTTGTAGCGGTAGCGTTAATCCATAAGTGGTCATGGAGACAAGCAAAGCTAATCCTGCGATGCCTCCTTGCGGCAAAATCCATAAAGCAGGAATGACCATTGCAAGTACTGGGATATCTCCCTCACTTAAACTGATTGCTCTCGCGCAGACAACCGCTAATAATGTGGTTATCAAGAACTGAAACGTTGTAAATACCATAGCCCTCTCCTTCTACCGATCCGTGGTATTTATGAACTAGGAACATTTAGTATGGACCAATTTTTAAGCCAAATCTTTGCTGTGATTCACCAAATTCCATATGGGAAAGTAACAACTTATGGAGACATAGCACGTTTTTCAGGATTTCCGGGCTATGCGCGCCATGTTGGTAAAGCGCTGGGTAACCTGCCAGAAGGTAGCAAACTGCCTTGGTATCGAGTGATAAACAGCAAGGGTGAAATATCTTTAAAGGCTGATTCGTTCGACAGACAAAAGCAGCATTTGGTTAAAGAAGGGGTTGAGGTGAGTGATGCAGGAAAAGTTAAACTCAGAATATACAAATGGCAGCCCTAGAGCTGCCACTAATCGTCAATTCAACTGGCTAAGTTAAGCCAATCAAGATGCCTTAACAGTGGCATCGATTTCTGATTAACGAACACCAACCAAACGTAGGTCTGCTTGCTGTGTATTTTCTACATCAGTAATTACTGACTTAATCGTGTCCGTTATGAAACGCAGTTTACCGTCAACATGAATCGATGCGCGCATGTTGTAACGGTGGTTAGCTTTAATTTTGTCGTTGTCGTAGCTCAGCTCGAATGCGAACGGTACTTGCTTACCGTCTGTGGTGAACTCTTGAGTTGCGATAACCGTCGATGGTGCATCAGCCAGTGAGATATCTTCTAGCGTAACGGTAACCACTGCATTCTCTGGCAATGCAATTCTTTCACGGTAGCTTACTGTTCCTGAAATCACTTGAGTGTTCTCTGCAACCACTTCTTGAGAAGCGCTCGTTTCTGATGTTGCTTGGCAACCAACAAGTAGGCCAAACGATACTAAAGACGTAATAAGAATTAGAGCCTTTTTCATATTCAATTTCTCTCAACATGTTTGCCGGACTCGGCAAATCTACTCACCAATTATAAGAGAGCTTTCATATTCTGTCTTGAAACCCTATGATTTATTGACAGATATCTGACTAAGCTAAATGATTAACACCATAATCTGACACCCATTTTACGAAGAGGAATGCTGGCGATGAGTCAACCTTTACAAGAATTACTAAGTTTACTTCAGCTAGAAAAACTGGAAGAAGGTTTATTCCGTGGGCAAAGTGAGAACCTAGGCCTACCACAGGTATACGGCGGTCAGGTATTGGGACAAGCGCTTTCTGCTGCTCGTTATACCGTTCAAGACGACCGTAGTGTTCACTCGTTCCACAGTTATTTTCTGTTTCCCGGCGATCCTGAAAAGCCAATCATTTACGATGTTGAGAACCTACGAGATGGACGCAGCTTTAGCACACGCCGTGTAAAAGCGATTCAAAATGGCCGCCCTATTTTCTATCTCACTGCTTCTTATCATGGCGATGCGCCAGGGTTTGAGCACCAGATTTCAATGCCTGATATTCCGGGACCAGAGAACTTTGCCTCAGAAACTGAATTAGCGAGCCACATTGCGGAATTCTTACCAGAGAAACTGCGCAAAACCTTCTGTGGCGAAAAGCCGATTGAGATGCGTCCGGTGACGGTGGTAAACCCACTGAAACCTAAGAAGACGGAAGCGAAACAATACCTTTGGGTAAGAGCGAATGGCGCGATGCCAGACAACCACTTGATCCACCAATACCTGCTTGCCTACGCATCGGATTGGGGATTCTTAGTGACGGCGCTTCACCCACATGAAGTCTCTATCATGACGCCAAATTTTCAAGTGGCGACGATTGACCACTCAATCTGGTTCCACCGCCCATTCAAAATGGACGAATGGCTGCTTTATGCGATTGAAAGCCCAACGGCAGCGAACACTCGTGGCCTAGTGCGCGGCGAAATTTTTAATCAGAAAGGTGAGCTCGTAGCGACAGCCGTGCAAGAAGGTGTGATGCGTTTTACTAAATAGCGCTCAAATAAATAGCGAATAAACGCTTTTTATAAGCCCAAAATATGTACGAGAAAACAAAAAGAGAGGCTAGGTTTAATACCTAGCCTCTCTTTTTTATAACACTAACGAAAATCCGTCACTTAAGAGTGACTAAAATCTATTCTGCTTCTAGCGTAGGTTCAAACTCGCTTTGTACTCGCGTTTTGATGCCATCTCCGGCATCTCGCAGAAGGTTAAATGGTGATAGCACCACACCTTTCACAGCGCCTTCTGCAGCGTCCTGAGCCAAAGCTTGACTCTTATCTGCCAGCAAATTAGCTTGCACCAAAATATTCGGCACTTCCGCTCTTAGCATTTCAGATTCAGTAACAACAGCGGGGATAGTTTGCTCGCGGTACGATTTACTTTCAGCGAGCATCGGTGGCATCACATCCACACGGTATCGTTTCAGCTCAGTCAATGCTGGTGGGATGACATCGGTTCTGACCTGCTCGACTTCCGTTCGGACATTTTTTACTTCATCTAATATCGCAGGGATTTTTTTGTCGACCGATGAAACGGTTTGATTCACGTCATCTATCGTTTTTCTGACTTCTTCGACTGTGTTCAAAACTTGAGGAGCAAGCTCGCTGACATGTTCAGCAAACGCTAGCAGCTCTTCCACTTTTAGCCCTTTGGTGAGACCGGATAAATCTTCGATAACCTGCGGATAAGTATCGACGATCTCCCCTACTTTATTAGTAAACGAATAGATGGTGTAGCCCAAGTAAAAAATGGCGACCGCCAATACCAGCTGGATAGCGGTAGATACTTTTGCAAACATGAATAATCCTTTTCTTTATCGCAAAGGCGATATCTAAACTGAGAAGATAGTTAAACTGAAACGATAGGTAGCCTAAGATTAGGTTGAGCTTAAAGCGGCAATGCTGTTGTGTACTTCAATGGTTCCATCGCAAATGTCGAGGTCACATTAGAGATACCGTCAATGCTATTCACCAAGCGCTTGTAGAAATCATCAAAGCACTTCATGTCTTTAACCTGAACCTTCATCATATAGTCATATTCGCCAGCCATACGATAAAACTCCATCACTTCTGGAAACTCCGACACAGTATTCACAAAACGACCATACCACTCGTGAGAATGATCACTGGTTTTAATCAATACGAACGCGGTAAAAGAAAGATCGAGCTTTTCTGGGTTCAGCAGCGCGACTCTTTTCTCAATAATGCCGTTCTCTTCGAGGCGCTTAAGCCTTTTCCAGCAAGGCGTTGTGGTGAGATTGACCGCTTCAGAAATGTCATTCAATGACAGGGTGCTGTCTTCTTGCAGTAATCCTAATATTTTTTTATCTACGGCATCTATCACACTTTCACCAAATCGCATTTAAAGAGAATTATTTTCTACAATTTAAGCAAAACAAAGCAAATATGGCAAAGTTTTTCTCTCTGATTGTAGCTAAATTAGAACCATACCAATTACAAAGAATTCCTACACTCGATCAGGAGAACGCTTATGTGCACTGACCATCAATGGATTAACAACGCGATTCGTAAAATTGAAGCGGACTACCAACGCTCAGCGGATACGCACCTTATCAAGCTCGAACTACCAAGTATCGAAGGCATTGATGTTTACCTTAAAGATGAAAGCACACACCCAACGGGCTCTTTGAAGCACCGCTTAGCGCGTTCTCTGTTCTTATACGCTATCTGTAATGGCTGGGTTGGCCCAGAAACGACGATCATTGAATCTTCATCAGGCAGCACAGCCGTGTCTGAGGCTTACTTTGCTCGCCTACTAGGTCTTCCGTTTATCGCAGTGATGCCAAAGTGCACAGCGAAGAAGAAAATTGAGCAGATTGAATTCTACGGAGGCCAAGCGCATCTTGTTGACCGCTCAGATGAAATTTATGATGAGTCTCGCCGTTTAGCAGAAGAGCTGAATGGCCATTACATGGACCAATTTACTTACGCTGAGCGCGCAACCGACTGGCGCGGTAACAACAACATCGCGAACTCAATTTTCAATCAAATGCAGATGGAAGATCACCCAGTTCCAGCTTGGGTAGTAATGAGCCCAGGTACTGGCGGTACTTCTGCAACTATCGGCCGCTTCATTCGCTACCAACAGCATGAAACTAAGCTTTGTGTTGTCGACCCTGAAAACTCTGTATTCCACGAATACTTCCAAACAGGCAATGCGAACGTGAAAGGCAATACATTCAGCAAGATTGAAGGTATTGGTCGCCCACGAGCAGAGCCAAGCTTCATTCCTGGTGTGGTTGACGAAATGCGAAAAATCCCAGACGCAGCAAGTATCGCAACGACACATTGGTTATCTGAAATTCTTGGTCGCAAGGTTGGCGCATCAACCGGTACTAACATGTACGGTGTGCTTCAGCTAGCCAGTGAGATGAAAGCGCGTGGCGAAACAGGGTCTATCGTGACTTTGCTATGTGATAGCGGTGAACGTTACCTAGACACTTACTTCAATGACGAGTGGGTAAATCTGAATATCGGTGACCTACAACCTTATGCAGCGAAGCTAGAAGCTTTCTCGCAAACGGGTGAGTTGGCTTAACCACAGAACAAACACCGACGCAAAAATAAAAAGAGCCCTGATGGGCTCTTTTTTGGTTTGTTCTATTCATCAATTTCTAGCGAGAACAAATTATTCTGGCTTCTGCTTCGCTTCAAATGCCGCAAGTTGCTCAGGTGTCGCTTTTGGCTGATGGTTTTGTTTCCACTCATCGTAAGTCATGCCGTATACGCGCTCACGAGCGTCATCGATATCCAAGTCTAGGCCTTGTTGCTCAGCTTCCGCTTTATACCACTTGCTGAAACAATTACGGCAGAAGCCCGCCAAGATCATAAGGTCGATGTTCTGCACATCCTTATTATTGTCTAAATGTGCTAGCAGACGACGAAAGGTTGCTGCATCTAGCTTATCTTGTTCTTCTTGAGAAAGATCTTTGTATTTAAATTCAGCCACTTTACTTTCCTTTATTCGATTTATTGTATTAATTCGTTGAGCTCTGTTTGTTATACAAAAAAAGCCTGCAATTCGCTAGGAGCAAACGCAGGCTTTTCAATATTGTTACACTATTCCGTGTTCATTAATCGTGCGTGTTCATTAACCGTGACTGGTTCTTCCCACGTTGTCATGGCTAAGCACTTTATTAAGTTCCGCTTCCACGTGACCCGGAGAGCGTGTTGATCCTGAAATCAGTCGGTACATCGCAGGAATTACGAACAGAGTAACCAATGTCGCGAAGCCCATACCGAAGAAGATAACCGTACCCACTGCCACTCGGCTTTCATAACCCGCGCCCGTTGAAGTAATCAATGGGATGGCACCAGCCAGCGTCGTGAATGCCGTCATCATGATTGGACGTAAGCGTCGAGCAGAAGCATCAATGATCGCCTTTTCAAACTCAATACCACGGTCACGAAGTTGGTTAGCAAACTCTACGATCAAGATACCGTTTTTGGTTACCATACCGATCAACATGATCATACCAATCTGGCTGTAGACGTTGAGCCCTTGACTCATCAGCACCAAGCCTAAGAAGCCACCGAAGATACCCATAGGTACGGTGAACATCACCACCAGCGGGTTAATGAAGCTTTCAAACTGCGCGGCCAGTACCAAGTATGCGACCAGCATCGCTAGCGCAAACACCACTAGGATACTTGATTGGTTCTCTTTAAAGTCTTTTGACTCGCCAGAGTAGCTCACTGAAATATCACCCGGTAGCTGTTCAATCGCTTGTTCATCAAGGAAATCGAGCGCGTCACCCAGCGTGTAACCTTCCATTAGGTTCGCTTTAATGGTCACCGATTTCTGCTTGTTGTAGTGCGACAAACGAATCGATGAAGCCACTTCTTCAATGTGCGTCAGCGTATCAAGTGTAACCAGCTCACCAGACTGAGTTCGCATGTAGATTTGGCTTAGATCGTTCGCGTTGTTGAAGCTGTTTTCATCACCACGCAGATACACGTCGTACTCTTCACCACGGTCAACGAAGGTCGTTTCACTGCGGCCGCCAAGCATGATTTCTAACGTATCTGAAATGTCTGAAACGCTAACACCTAGCTCTGCTGCACGCTGCTTATCTACGGTTACCAATAGCTCTGGTGTTTTCTCAGAGTAATCGATGTCCGCGCCTTCCATCATTGGAGAATCTTCAGCCGCTTGTTTTAAGAGCTCTGCCCACTTCTGAAGTTCAGAGTAATCAGAACCGCCAAGTACGAATTGAACAGGCTCACTTGAACCACCTTTGAAGCCCGGCATGAACGGGAATACACGCACATCTGGAATGCCGTTCAACGATTTACGAACTTCGTTCAACGCTTCTTGTGCGGTAACGTCACGCTCATCCCAGTCTTCTAGTATCATGATTACGAAGCCCGTTTGGTCACCCGCATTACCACCAAACGCTGGTGATTGAATACTGAATGACTTCAAGAAGCCCTGACCAAGCAATGGCATTAAGCGTTCTTCAACGATGTCCATGTTGGCAGACATACGGTTGTAACTGGTTGCATCGGCACCACGAACAAACGCAAATATAACCCCACGGTCTTCTTGTGGCGTCAGTTGCGACGGCACTTGTTGCATCAAGCCATAACTACCGCCCATACACGCGATAATGATGATTGGAGCGGCCCAACGCCAGTTAAGAGCACGGCGCAATACCGCGCGGTATCCAGACTCAAGCTTGCCAAATACGCGCTCGACAAACAAATTGAAACGGTTTGGTTTAACGTTCGCTTTAAGGATCTTACTGCCTAGCACTGGCGTTAGCGTTAATGCGACTAGCGACGAGAAGATCACCGACATCGCAAGCAATACAGAAAACTCGGTAAACAATAGGCCAACCATGCCGTCCATGAACGAGATTGGTAGGAATACCATTACCAATACAAGCGTTGTTGCGATTACCGCGAAGCCTACTTCACGAGTACCTTTATAGGCAGCAAGCAGCGGTGACTCACCACGTTCGATATGGTGGAAAATGTTCTCAACCACCACGATCGCATCATCGACCACCAAACCAATCGACAGGATAAGTGCCATCAGGGTAATCAGGTTGATGGAGAAACCGAAGTAGTACGCGGCAATAAACGACGAGATCAGAGATACAGGTACGGTTACCGCTGGAATAAGTGTTGCACGTGCTTGACCAATAAAGATGTAAAGCACAAGGATAACCAAGCCACCCGTGATAAAGAGTGTGCTGTATACCTCTGAGATTGAACGGTCAATAAAGACTGTTGAGTCATAATCGACAGCTAAACGAGTACCGTCTGGCAAGAACTTTTGAATTGCTTCGACTTCTTTATGGACTAAATCAGCCACCTCAAGTGGGTTCGCATCTGACTGAGGCACGATACCCATGCTTACGTTAACAACGCCGTCACTCTTAAAGGTCGAGTTCTCGTTTTCTGCGCCAATGTAAACATCCGCTACGTCTTTCAAGTAGATAGGTGTGTTATCAGAGGCACGTTTAACGACTAGATATTCGAAATCTTCCGCTTCAGTGTAAGAACGAGCAGTACGAACCGACATCACAATCGCATCGTTACGTACTTCACCACCTGGGCTTTCAATGTTCTCACTGTTCAGAGCAGAAGTGATGTCCGAGGTAGTAACGCCACGACCCGCCATCTGCGCAGGTTTCAGCTTCACGTACATTACTTTGTACAAGCCACCTGAGATATCCACCGAGCTCACGCCAGAAATCAAACTAAAGCGGTCAATCAACACACGTTCGGTGTAGTCGGTTAACTGCGTTCGGTCCATCTCCGTCGAACTTAAGTTGATGTAGACCGAAGCTTCACCACTACCATTGTTCTTATAAACAATTGGGTCGTCGGCTTCATCTGGCAATGAACGCTGCGCACGAGCTACAGCATCACGAACATCACTCACACCGGTATTGAGGTCGTAACCAAGCTCAAAAGTAATCGTGATACGCGACATACCGTTACGCGTTGTGGATTCGATCTCATCGATACCACTGATGCCGGATAACTGGTCTTCAAGGTTGGAGGTTATTTGGCTTTCAATTATGGTGGCAGACGCACCCTCATAACGAGTACTGATCGATACTACCGGGCTTTCAATATCTGGCATCTCACGAACCGCGAGCTTATTGAAAGAGACAATACCAAACACAACCAATAGTAGGCTCAATACGACGGCCGCTACTGGTCTCTTTACAGAAACATCAGATAACAACATTAGTTAGCGCCTTCTTGTGCTTTTTTATCACTTGCTGCATCAGCTGGGCGATTAACGGCAAGCTCTTGAACCAAGACGCCGTCACGCATGTTCACGATACCTTGCACCACGATCTTCTGGCCAATTTCGATGCCTTTGTCGATCACGACTTCGTTATCGATACGTGCCCCAAGGAAAACTTCTGTACGAGTTGCTTTATTATCTTCGTCGATAACATAAACGAAACGCTTCGTACCTGAATACTCAAGCGCTTGAACTGGAATGATTGGCGCTTCCACTGGTGGGAAGTCCATATCCGCCGCCACTAACATACCTGGCTTTAGATAATCATTATTGTTGTCGAAGTGGATTCGAACTCGAAGGTTCAAGGTTTCAGCGTTAATACGAGAATCAATGCCTACTACAGTACCAGTGAACTGAGTGTCGCCCCATGCGCTAGTGCGAGCCGTTACTTTCATACCTTTAGACAGTTTAGAAAGGTAGCGCTCCGGGATCTGCAGATCTAATTGCATTACCGATAGGTCATCTAAGGTCACGAGTTCAGTACCTGCAGTCACCATTTTACCGCGGCTAAAGTCGATAAAACCAACAGTGCCCGAGAATGGCGCGCTGATGTGAAGATCTTTCAGATTGGCATTTGCAGCAGCTAAACGAGCGTTGGCGATCTCTACATTGGTTTTCTGAGCGTCAATTTCAGTTTGCGTGATCGCGTTACGTTTCACTAGGCGTTGAAATTCCGCTAGCTTACGTTTCTCGTCTTTTAAATACGCTTGCGCTTCTGCAACTGCTGCTTTTGCTTTGTCGTCATCTAATTGAACCAACATCTGCCCTTTGGTGACATCTTGATTGGCTTTGATGTTGATAGAGTCAACTCTGCCCGCTACTTCAGAGGTAATGATCACAGATTGTTCTGCTTCTAACTTACCTACCAAAGAAAGAGATTGGCTAACTTGGTGAATATCAACTTGCTCAGTAACAACAGTGACAGTGCTAGGGCCCATGCGTTTAGCTAGTGCGGCTGGAGACGCCATAAGAATAGACAAGCTAAGCAGGGTTAAAACAGATTTATGCTTCATAATAATGGTCTGCAAGTGAGATTTAATATCTATAAATGAAATTAACCGTATTCTATCAACTGATGAATGCTGTAACGTCAAGAAGTGTAAATCTAGATTAAATTCCATTTACGTTTCTTGGCGAATTGCACAAACCAAACACAATGTAGAAAGCGAGTTACCTCAAGGTGTTACCTATCACTACGTAAACCTTAGTATAGATGTTCACTTCCCGAGCAATATGCGTACTTTTCGCCATCTTTGCCCAAAAAGGCAGCATTCAACACAAAACCATAAGAAAAACTCTTTACAGGTTTAACGTGTTTGCTATGATGCGCTCCGCACTTGAGAGATGCGTTGGGAAAAACATCTCTTTAGCCTATCCATTATGAGTTAGGAAAAAACACCCTGGAGGGGTTCCCGAGTGGCCAAAGGGAGCAGACTGTAAATCTGCCGGCTCCGCCTTCGATGGTTCGAATCCGTCTCCCTCCACCATATTTCTTCTTACCTCTTTTAAGAGTTAAGAGAACAACCTGATTGATGGGCTTATGGGAAAACATCAATTTAGGCTTACTTTGTGAAGAGTAAGACACACCCTGGAG